>NZ_JADBTB010000187.1:0-25518 GCF_020246405.1 Microcystis sp. M083S1 | reverse complement strand
ATCTTTCCGAAAGTCCTTGACTTGTTTTAGTTTTTCTATTAAGCTCAACATATATTTGAAAGGTTGGCGGTCACTCCTCATTTTACCTGATAGTGATCGCTTTTACTTTTGATATTCTGATGGGAGAATGAAACAGCCCTAAGCTTTTGGGGGGTTCTACCCCCCAAACCCCCCGTTGGGGGCGTGGCGCCGCCCCCAAACCCCCCGCGCATTAGCTTTTCGGTGGGATGCTTACACGCAGCTGCTGATACATTTGTCATCATCTAAGAGTCACTGACAATTGCTGATTGTCGGTATTCCTGCAAATGTGAGATGCACCCTATCTCAACAAGCAATTTAAATGCGCGGGCAGCTTACAACAGCATTTCACCCTATTGAGGAGATTCAAAAATTAGTTCGCTATTATTCAGTTTTTCAACGACTAAATGGCGATAGAGTGTCACTTGCCGAAGGATTTGGTCGGGATTGTTTTTCTTGTTAGAAAACATGATCGTTTTAATCGATTCAAATTCTATTCTTGTGATCACACCATCTTTGATCGCTCGTTCAATTGTAACTCGTAAATATTCTAATTCTTGGCTTTCCTCTGGGGTAATTTCTAGACTGTTAGGACGTTCTATTTTCATTATCGATCGATTGTTCTTATCTGCTAACTGATAACTAGATAATCACGGCTATTTTTTCACACTTTTATGATCGCGCAGAGAGAGTTTCCGTCTGGTTAGAAACGGCCAGATTATTATTTTGGCTGTGATTTTGCGGCAATTGTCCCGAGGCTAAATTCTGCCCCTCTCCCGTAATCAAACGAGCGCCACGACCGCGGGTAAAATAATTCCAACCCCATTGCACCATCACCACTAATTTATTATCAAATTCGATCAGATAGTAAATATGGGCCCAAACCCAGACTAACCAAGCGATGAACCCGGAAAACTTGACAAATCCCAAATCAACCACGGCCGCATTTTGGCCGATAACTGCCAGACTACCTCGATCGATATAATGAAAAGGTTGAATAGTTTGCCCTTTTAGGCGAGAAATTAATAAATTAGCCAGATATTCGCCCTCCTGCATGGCCACGGGAGCAATTCCGGGTAAAGGTTTATCTCCCTGATGGGCAAAATTAGCCAGATCCCCGATCACAAAAATATTGGCATAACCGGCGATACTTAAATCAGGTTCAACGATTACCCGGCCGACGCGATCGAGATTTACCCCAGTTCTTTCGGCCAAAATTCGCCCCATTCTCGATGCTTTTACCCCCGCTGCCCATAAAATTGTCTCGGCAGCGATTTCTGTCGTCTTTTCTCCCTGACGGACGCTGACACAACCTTCAACAATATTGGTAACGATGCTGTTAGTTTGCACTGTCACCCCTAATTTTATGAGAGAAGCGGCAGCTTTAGCGGATAAATCGGGCGCATAGGGAGGTAATACCCGATCCATCCCTTCTAAGAGCAAAATTTTCGCTTCTGTGGGGTTAATCTGGTGAAAATCAGACCTAAGCGCACCGTGGGCAATTTCAGCGATCGCTCCTGCTAATTCTACCCCCGTCGGTCCGCCACCGACAATAACAAAAGTTAATAAAGCTTGCCGCTTTTCGGCATCGATTTCTTTCTCGGCCTTCTCGAAAGCGAGATAGATGCGACGACGCATTTCTACTGCGTCTTCAATGGTTTTTAACCCTGGAGCGTAGGGCTGCCATTGATCATTGCCAAAATAGTGATGACTGACTCCCGTGGCAATGACTAACTGATCGTAGGCGATTGGCGGGTGATCTTCCAAGATCACTTCTCCCTTGACCGGATCTATATCTATGGCATGATCGAGGAGAATATCTGTATTGTCATGACCCCGTAGGATTAAGCGCAAAGGTGAGGAGATATCGGCCGGAGACAGCGCCCCGGTAGCAACTTGATAGAGGAGGGGCTGAAAAAGATGGAAATTTCGCTTATCGATGAGGGTAACATGAACGGGGGCGTTTTTTAGGGCTTTGGCCGTGTATAAACCCGCAAATCCGCCGCCGATGATAACAACTCTTGGCTGTTTTTCAGTCATTGCTTAACAATAATTCATAAATTTTCCCTAGTGTAGTCCGGATTGTCACAATTTAGCGGTGACAAGCGTTACCGAAAACAGCAGTCTTTAACCTAGAAAAAATATAAATCAGCGCTTTTTTGGCCAGCGCGGAAGGCAAAACCAACGAAGTACAGGGACTCTGATCTGCTCGAAAAACTTAAAAAGACCGCTACGCCGTTTTACCTAAGTTTATGACCTGGGTTAACCAGGTGGGAACTTATATTCCGCGTTTCTGTTTCCGAGTACAAGCTCGGTTTACTACCACACGGATTGGTTACTCGCTCCCTTATCACAATCAAGCATAGATCAAAAAACTTGAAAGGCAGTCACCAACGTAGAAGCCCGATTTAGTCCGATCATAGCATTTTTTTTTCTCAGAGGCAAGAGGAGAATTATGAATTATGAATTGGGGTGTGGGGTGTGGGGTGTGGGGTGTGGGGTGTGGGGTGTGGGGAATTATGAATTATGAATTATGAATTGGGGAAGTGGGGTGTGGGGAGGATAAATGAAATGATCTCCTGTCTCCTGTCTCCTGAATACTGACTTCTAACACCCAACACCTGATCTTGTTGGCTCTGTGAAAATCTGGGACTACAATAGAGAAAAGTGACAATTTTTGCCAGAGTGATTACCGAGGACTAATAAAGAATGACGGCTATCCTAGGGAAACCTGCCACGCTTAACACTCCGATTCTGCACCGTCTTGCCAATGGTTTAACGATTATTGCCGAAAGTCAACCGGTAGAAGCGGTTAATCTCAATGTTTGGCTGCAGGTCGGCTCGGCCTTAGAATCGGATCAGATCAATGGCATGGCTCATTTTCTTGAACACATGGTTTTTAAGGGAACCCGTAACTTAGACAGTGGTGAATTTGAACGGGCGATCGAATCGAGGGGAGCGGTGACTAATGCCGCTACTAGCCAAGAATACACCCATTATTACATTACCACTGCCCCGCAGGACTTCGCCCATCTGGCCCCGCTGCAGCTAGAAGTGGTTTTAGAAGCTTTAATCCCCGATGAAGCTTTTGAACGGGAAAGACAGGTTATTTTAGAAGAAATTCGTCGTTCTCAGGATAATCCCCGTCGTCGCACTTTTTATCGCACCATGGAGACCTGTTTTCAAGTTTTACCCTATCGTCGTCCGGTGTTGGGTCCGACGGCAGTGATTGAAAATCTTACTCCTCAACAAATGCGCGATTTTCATCGGACTTGGTATCGTCCCGAATGGATGACGGTGGCGGTGGTGGGTAATTTGCCTGTAGATGATTTAATGGCTATTGTGAGCGATTCTCTAGATAATTTAGGCAGTAAGGGCAATTCTGGGATGATTTCCCATCCGATCGCTAATCTACAGCCCGAAGCTCCCTTTAACGAGATTATCCGTCAAGAATACGAGGATGAAAATTTGCAGCAGGCCCGCTTAATCCTATTTTGGAAAGTGCCGGGGTTGAGAGACTTAGAAAAAACCTATCCTCTCGATGTTTTAGCGGCTATTCTGGGTCAGGGCAAGGTATCGCGATTATTTCAATCTCTGCGCCAAGAAAAGGCCTTAGTTTCCCAAATAACTGCCAGTAATATGTCCCAAGCAGTGCAAGGAGTGTTTTCCATTTCGGCCCAATTAGCCTCGGAAAATATCGAGCAAGTGGAGAGGGAAGTCATAGCACAGATTAGACAAATCCAACAGAAATCTGTGACAGTTTCTGAACTGGAACGAGTTAAAACCCAAGTGGCCAATCGGTTTATTTTTAGCAATGAAAGACCGAGTGATCGAGCTAACCTTTACGGTTATTATCATACTCAGATCGGTGATTTACAACCGGCTTTTTGTTATCCCCAACACATTGAAGCCCTCACTTTAGAGGATATTCAAAATGCCTGTCAAGAGTATTTAAATCCCAACGCTTACGGTGTGGTAGTGGTGAGACCAATTCAGTAATCAGTGAACAGTAATCAGTAATCAGTGAACAGTAATCAGTAAACAGTGAACAGGGATAAAGATGAAAATAAATAAATAAATAACTAAATAACTAATTAACTTACATCTGATAACTAAATAACTAATTAACTTAAAACTTACATCTGATAACTGATAACTGATAACTGATAACTGATAACCTATGTGGACTCAAATTGCTCGACATATTACCCAAACCACGGAAAAACCCTTTGAAATCGAGAAAAGTCGTCCCGTTAGTGGTGGCTGTATCAATCAGGGTTATGCCGTCAGTGGCAATGGTTTAATTTATTTCGTTAAGATTAACCAAGCGAACCAAGAGGCCATGTTTGCTGCCGAAGCTTTAGGATTAAAGCAAATTCACGCTACCAAGACTATCAGGGTTCCAGAGCCAATTTGTTGGGGAATTGCCGATAAATCTAGTTATTTAGTTCTAGAGTGGCTAGAATTCGGCGGTGGCAATAGTCAAAGCTGGGAAAAAATGGGGCAAAATTTAGCCAGTTTACATCAAGTTTCCCTGTCTGATCGCTTTGGTTGGCATTGTAATAATACCATTGGTTCTACTCCCCAGATTAATACTATTAGTAACAGTTGGGCGGATTTTTTCGCTCATCAGCGCATTGGCTATCAATTAAGACTTGCAAAGGAGCGCGGCGGCAATTTTCCCGACGAGGATCAAGTTATTCCCGCTATTAGCGAGATTTTGAGTCAGCATCAACCCCATCCCTCCCTCGTCCACGGTGATTTGTGGTCGGGAAATGCGGCCATTACCGTCGATGGGGAACCAGTAATTTTAGACCCGGCCACCTATTGGGGAGACCGGGAGGTAGATTTAGCCATGACGGAACTTTTTGGCGGTTTTCCGGCGGCTTTTTATCGGGGTTATAACGATGTTTTCCCCCTCGATGCCGGTTATCAAAAGCGCAAAACTCTTTACAATCTCTACCACATTCTCAATCACTTTAATTTATTTGGTGGTGGTTACGCTTCCCAGGCCAATCGGATGTTACAGGAAATTCTTTAAGGGTTTTACTTGTGAATATTTACCGAGGATAAATTATGTCTATTCGAGAAACTACTGTGATTAAAACTCCAGAGACAAAAGTATGGACTGATGCAGAATTTATGGCGTTACCTGACGATGGTAATCGTTACGAATTGGTCAAGGGAGAGTTAATTAATCTGGGTAATTCTGGTGCTTTACACGGTTATATTGCCATTATTTTAAGTGATGCTTTATTCGCTTTAGTAACATCTCGAAAACTAGGGGTATTATTGGACTCCAGCACTGCTTTTACTATGAAAAATGGCAATAAACGTTCTCCCGATATAGCTTTTTTTGCCAAGGAACGTCTGCAAGAATTGGAAGAATTGCCGACGGGTTTTTTAGAAGGTGGGCCCGATTTAGTGGTAGAAATTCTCTCTCCAAGGAATACAGTGGCAGAAATCGAGGACAAAATTGCCGAATATTTTGCCAATGGGACTCGTTTGCTCTGGGTTATCAGTCCAGGTCAACACTATGTCTTAGTTTATCGTTCCGGGTACGAACCGCAGGGATTATTAACATCAGGAGATTTTTTGCAGGGGGAAGATGTGGTTCCGGGGTTCACTTTTCCCGTGGCTGATTTGTTTCAAAAACTATCTTTTTGACTCTTTCTTCTCAACAAATCGGCTAATAAATCGGCACTGTCACTAATAGCTAGATGAGAAGCTTCTTGAGCCATGGCGGCCAATTTTTCGGGGTTAGACCATAAATCGAGGACTAATTCGCTTAAAAACTGAGCAGTTAACTCATTTTGACGATAAAGATAAGCGGCTTGAGCTTCGGCGAAAACTTTGGCATTATAAAACTGATGGTCTTCGGCAGCAAAAGGATAGGGAATTAAAATCGAAGGCGTACAAGTGATCGCTAATTCCGTTAAAGTGCCGGCACCGGAG
Organism: Microcystis sp. M083S1; assembly: GCF_020246405.1. Taxonomy (NCBI): domain Bacteria; kingdom Bacillati; phylum Cyanobacteriota; class Cyanophyceae; order Chroococcales; family Microcystaceae; genus Microcystis; species Microcystis sp. M083S1. Next base: position 19,545 of record NZ_JADBTB010000187.1, on the reverse strand, counting down.
CGACTGATAGCCAGATTAGCTCTTTGCCATAATCCCGCCATATTGTCGTAAAAAGGCCGGGAAAAATAGTTAGAATGGCGCAGACTATCCGCTTCGGGGTCGTTTTCTCCCGTGAGATGCACGATATAAATGCCTTTTTCTAACCATTGGGGAGCGCTTTGTCGGACAAGTTGATTAAGAGCCACGGCCCCTTGAGAACCACCGGCAACGACAATTAAAAAAGCAGTCTCTGGAATCGGTAAATCTAGGGACTGGGGAATGAGAAACTGCTCGCGTACTGGCGTACTAACCCAAGTGCTGCGAGTGCCGGGTAAATAGCTGGCGGTTCCCTGAAAACCGAGGGCAACCGTATCACACCAGCGACCGAGAACTTTAGTGACTTTGCCCGGTATGTAGTTAGATTCGTGTAGGATGACGGGAATATTGGCTAAACGAGCCGCTAAAATGGTCGGGCCTGCGATATAACCCCCGGTGGTAAAAACTGCCGCTATCTGACGTTTTTTGATTAAACTACGCACTTGCCAAATGGCCCACAGTTGACGAAGCAGAATCTTGAGAGTTTTTAACCCCAAACGGGTTTGAAATCCCTCAATGGGGATGGTGTGCAGGGGATAGGTTTTTGGAACTAAGGACTGTTCGAGACGGTCTGGAACTCCTAACCATTCAATCTCGTAATCCGGCAAGCGCTCGGCCAGGGCCAAGGCGGGAAATAAATGACCACCAGTACCACTAGCGGCAATCAAGAGACGGGTTGGAGTGCGTGCCATAATTCGAGAGAGGGGAAATTCAGCCCTAGAATGAAATAATCTACCATAGTTATTGATCGATCCTTACACAAACTATCACTAATGCGTAACTTGAACACGATCCCCGATAAATTTTTTCGTCAATCCCTCAATTTTTCCCTGTCGTTGCTGTTAGGTTTGGGGTTAACTTTCACCCTTGCCACCGGTCTGCGGGCCGAAAAGCCAGAAACTGCTCCGGCTAATTTAAAAACCCTTATCTCCAAAATCGAAACGGCGGCTAATGAGCGAAATCTCAAGCAATTAATGGAGTTTTATAGTCCGAAATTTACTAACTCCGATGGCTTGACCTACGAAAAAACTAAAAAGGCTTTAACTCATTTTTGGGAACGTTATAACAATCTACAATACACCACAACTCTCGAATCTTGGAGTCGTTCCGGGGACAAGTTAACGGCCAATACAATTACTAAAATTACTGGGACGGGAAAGGTGCAGGGACGAGTGGTGGGAATGAATGCTACGATTCGTTCTCGTCAACAATTTCAAGGTAATAAACTGGTTTATCAGGAAATTTTAAGCGAGAGAGTTGAGTTAAGCACTGGCAAAAATCCCCCCAGTATTCAAGTGAGAATTCCCGAAAGGGTGAAAGTGGGTGAAGAATTTGATTTTGATGTGATTGTCCGCGAACCTTTGGGGGATGATTTATTGGCCGGAGCGGCGATCGATGAGAAAGTAGATATTGAGCGCTATATTAATACAAAGCCTCTAGAATTGGAATTATTACAGTCCGGCGGTTTATTTAAGCGGGTAACGGCCCCAGCAACACCGGAAAATCGCTGGTTATCGGCGATTTTAATCCAAGGAGATGGGATTGTTGTCGTTACTCAACGGGTGAAGGTAGAAAAGTAATTTTTATCTGGGTTTTGCTGAAAAAGCTTGTTGGTGGGGTGTAGGGTGCGGGGTTTTATTCCCCCCGTTCACTCCAATGGCTGGCACTTTCATGCAATTTAATCCTTATTTTTGCCGTTTTTAAACCCTCAAAAATTAATTATGCAAGAGGTTGAATAAATACTCTGATTAAGCATAGAGATGGGAAACATCGCTCGTCCATACTTTAAATTTTGTTAAATTTACTTGACCAAAAGAAGTTGTTAGGGAAGCATCGACGGCATCTAAGCCGCGAGTCATTAAAATTCGCCCGATTCTGGGGGTGTTATGACGAGCATCAAAAGTGTACCATTGATGGTCTAAATAAACTTCAAACCAAGCACTAAAATCCATTGGTAGAGGTTGGGGAGAAATACCGATATCTCCGAGATATCCAGAGGCATAACGGGCAGGAATATTTAGGCAACGGCAAAAAGTCAAAGCTAGATGGTTAAAATCGCGACAAACCCCCGTTCTTTCCCGATAGACATCATAGGCGGTTTTTGTCACCCTCGCGTATTCGTAACCAAAACGAATGTGACTATGAACCCAATCACAAACCGCTTGTACTCTTGCCCAACCGGGGGGAGTTTGTCCGAAAAGTTCCCAGGCAATTTCCGAAAGCAAATCTACTTCACAATAACGGCTACTCATTAGGTAGGGAAAAACTTGGGTTGGTAACTCTGCTAAGGGAATTTCTTGGGCATTCCAATTAACGATGTCGGGTTTCCATTCATTCTCGATAACCGCTTCATTGTGAATGCGAATCTGTCCGTCGGGTAAAATTAGACGACTGGTTCGATTACCGAAGCTATCTAAAAATTCTTCTATTTTTGTTGCTGGTTCCACCTGCAAATTTTCCGATTGTCTAACTTGATTTAAAATTGAGGGGTGTAGATAAAGTTTTAACAACATGACCACGGGTAAGGGTGCATCAAAGCCAAATTCATAACCAACACGGATTAACATTAGGACTCCTATCTAAATGAAATTTTGTCAGGATTTGTCGGGATGAAACGCCAATAATCGCCAGACTGAAAAAAGTTAGGCCCGACTACTTAGTTAAAAGTTTGAGGAGAAAGTAATAGCCAAGCTGAAAACCGATAAGCTTTGTACAGAGTTACTTTTATTATAAACCGCCTCAACTAAAAGCTTTGTAACTTTGAAGACAAGCCATCGGCAGGATTAGCTCTATCGAAAAGAGTCTGGGGTGGATGGTTCCTCTAAGAGACGGATTTCAATGGGGATGTAGGCTAGTTTAGCAAAAATTTTTTGTTGATAACTGACAGGCCACCATTCGTAAAGAAAAATTTCTAAAGGTCGCCAGAGAGCCACCCAACCACTGATTAATAATCCTTCTTCTAAGAAGTGAATAAATGTAGCGCTGCCAAAACGACTAATTAATTCGCTGAGACTCAAACAAACAAAAAGAAAGGAGAGACCAATTAGCAAAGATATGCGTCCCTGTCGCCAAATTGTGCGTAATTTTCTTTGTTCTCCCTGTTGGCGATAGTCAAAATAGTTATGTAAGGCTGAGGGTAACAGATGTCGGGCGGTATTCTGTTCGTTACTGGGAAGATAAAAGACTAATTTAAGGGGGGTATTTAGGGGGAATTCATCCACAGAGTTAATAATATAATTTTCGGCGTTATCGTCTAAATCTCTATCTAAAAATGGCGAAGGATCGAGAGAATTAAAGACTTGCTGTAACTGATTAAGTTTAATTTCAATTAAGTAAGTTCCTTCCTCCTCTCGATAATAGGATTGTAATTTATTTACCAGTCTAGACATTAGTTATTAAGGTTAAGTAAATGGGGTGAACTGACACAACTAAAATCTACTACCAGAAGTTACTTTATCTTGCTCATACAGGCTGAGAATTGAGCTATCTCTGAGAATATTTTAGCTGTATCAGTCCCAGATAATTAATTTAATTTATCGACCAAAACCAGCGTACCAAAAATAGGTAACCATGGGGATTACTGTGGCTAAAACCAGTAAAACTATCACCCAAATCGTGGCGTTTTTATCGTCAGTTTCTTCTGCGGTAGTAAAAGTACTTTCGATATTAATTGTCGCTACTTCCGGCGGTCCGGGATCCGCTTCTCCAGAAAGTACCGCCGTTAGGCGACGACTAGCATCGAGTAAAGCTTGATTATATTTTCCCCCATCTTTGAGGGGAACCGCCATAGTTTCCGAGAGGATACTATCGGCAATAGCTTCGGTTAATAGGGGTTTTGCTTCCTCCCCAACCCGCATAGCAGTTTTATTGGTTAAAGTATCAAGGACGATGATAGTTTGATTAGTCCGATCTTCAGGATTAGGATACCATTCTCTCAGGATATCATCGGCTAAATTGTCAATTTTTTGACCGTAATCCAAGCGCCGGACTACCACCATTCTCACTTCTTGACCGGTTTTTTCGGCGAGGTTTTTCAGATCTTTATTTAATTTTCCTTCGTTAGCGGCACTAATGGCCGAAACGGGATCGACCACATAAGTGGGCGCTCCGGGGCTTAAAATGGGGAGGTCATAGACTCCCATAGCAGCAGCCGGTGACAGGGAAACAGCCAAGGCTATACAGCAGGAGAGAAGGAGAGAAGCTAATAATTTGAGCATATTGATTCGGTAAAATTCCTATAGAACATAATAGGGGAAAAGTTTCCTGTTTTTTGATTAGGGAGACGGGGAGATGGGGAAGTAGGGAAATGGGGTGATGGGGAAATTCAACTAAAACCCTCAAACCCGACAACCCCAACACCCAAACCCTTTTAACTGATAACTGATAACTGATAACTGATTATGAGTGATTTTGAGGAACTAGAGTCTAAAAAACGGGAAAAAGCCCTAGAAATGCAGGCCTATCGCGATAACTTGCTCTCACGGGTGACAAGATTACTAATTTCTCAAGATATCCACTTGGCGATCGATCATACCCTGGAACTGCTCTGTCAATTTACCCAGAGTGCGCGCTGTTACATTATTCAATATTCCACCTGTCGTCAGCAGTGGAGTATGGTTTATGAATACTGTCACCCCGACTATCCGCAGGTTATCCCGATTCGGGAAGAATCACAAAATCTCTCGACGGAAACCTTTCCTTGGTTTTCTGAACAATTATTAAACGGTATTCCAGTTAAACTGAACTCTTTAGACGATTTACCCGCTACTGCTATCCCTGAAAGAACTATTCTCGCTCATAGTCCTACTCCCTGTCTCTTAATCGTTCCCATGTGGGATAGTTATGGGGTAACGGTGGGTTATCTGGGATTAGATGCAAGTGCAGAAAAGCAATGGACAGGGGAAGATGTCACCTTTGTCCGGTTGGTGGGAGAATTAATTGCGATCGCACAAAGTAGATATGAAGCGGAAAAAGGATTAAAAGAGGCTAAAGAAGCGGCAGTTAAGGCAAATAAAGCTAAAAGTGAGTTTCTAGCTAACATGAGCCACGAATTACGCACTCCTCTTAATGCTATCTTGGGTTTTACTCGCTTAATATCCCGGGATAGCAGCCTCAGCAGTGAATATCGCCAATATTTGGAAATTGTCAATCGTAGCGGAGAACATTTATTAGAGTTAATCAACGATATTCTAGAAATGTCGAAGATAGAAGCGGGAAGAACGGTTTTTAATCCCAGTAATTTCGATTTATACGCTCTTTTAGATAATATTGCCGAAATGCTACGTCCACAAGCGCAGGCAAAAGCTTTGAGCTTAATTTTTGAGCGCAGCTCCGCTCTTCCTCAATATATATGTACTGATGAAAGTAAATTGCGACAGGTGTTAATCAATCTCTTGGGTAACGGATTGAAGTTTACCGAGTCGGGAGGGGTGACTCTCCGGGTAAAAGTAGGGGATAAAACAGGAGATTATCAGCGATTGCTCTGGGAAATTGAAGATACAGGCGCAGGAATCGCCCCAGAGGAGATTTATAAGCTATTTCAACCCTTTAACCAAACGGAAACGGGACGAAAATCCCAACAGGGGACGGGATTAGGTTTACCTATCAGTAAAAAATTTGTTGAGTTGATGGGGGGTGCGATCGGAGTTAGTAGTATTCTGGGTCAAGGAAGTGTTTTTAGTTTTGATATTCAGGTGGGTTTGGTGGGGGAAAATGAGATTAAAACCGAAACCAATAGGGCAAAAGTTATCGCTTTAGCCGAAAATCAGCCTAAATATCGCATATTAGTCGTCGATGATCGACCGGAAAGCCGTTTACTGTTGCTGAAACTCCTGACTAGCCTAGGATTATCCGTGCAAGAGGCCGCTAATGGTCAAGAAGCGATCGCAATTTGGCAAGCATGGCAACCTCATCTTATCTGGATGGATATGAGAATGCCAGTGAAGGACGGTTACGAAGCAACCAGGGAAATTCGGCGGTTAGAGGCTGATAATCGCGGAAAAACGGTGATAATTGCCCTAACTGCCAGTGCTTTTGAAGAGGATCGCGCCTTGGTTATTGCCGCTGGTTGTGATGATTTCGTGCGTAAACCTTTCCGAGAGGAAGTTATCTGGCAAAAAATGAGCGAATATCTAGGATTAAAATATATTTATGCCGATAGTGAGCCAAATCAGCCCAATTATTCGCCAGTTTTCCTCGATTCCCTGCAATCCCTATTAAAATTAATCAGTCCCGCCTGGATTGGACAATTGCAACAAGCGGCGCGAGAATGTGATGATGAAAAAATTATCGCCCTAACCGCAGAAATTCCCGCCGATTATGCTATCCTTGCCCAAGGTTTACAACAGTTAGCCAGAGAATTTTCCTTTGATGCGATCGAAACCATAATTAAAGATTTAAACATATCTTAAGAGAGTATTTTATCCATACCTCAAAAACGTGATATTCTAAAGGCATAAATCCCTAAATATCACAATTTTAAAGGATGAAACTGTTAAAAATGCTCATCGGTACTTGGTTAATACTACCGATTTTTTCCGTTCATGCTCAAGTCCCCTCGCTGCCCCCAATTAAGCAAAATTCGCCCAATCTTGGTGATCTACCGAATAATCCCACCCAGCAGAAAAATTGGCTTTGTAACCAAGGAGATCAACGCATTGCCGTGGCTGCTAAAGAAGTGCAAGGTTGGAAAGAATTAATTGAAAAACAAGGTTGGCAATGTGGTGAAGGAAATGCCGATATACCCGCTCAAACTCTCAGCTTTTCCTGTGAACCAGAACAAACCCTCGGCCTCTTGACAGTTTACTGGTTAAATGGTAGTAATGGTCAACAACAATTAAGCCAATGGCGAGAGCAATTAGCAGCACAACAGGGGATGGTTTGTACCATTAATAACGTGCGGTTATTCGATACTCAAGAAAATATACCCAATCCATTACAACCATGATTAAATTAGCAATTTTGCCTCAATCTATTCTCCTGGGTATCAGTTTACTATTAAATAATTCTCTGCCCTTACTTGCCCAATCTACACCCCTGAGCGTCGATAATTTAAGAAATACCGTCTATAACATTCCTAATCGGGGTTCCGTAATTGTCAGTGATGGTATTTTTCAATCTAACGAAGGACCAATTTTAGGAGTGCAAGTCAGCCGAGAAGCTTTGATGGGGGACTATAATAATGATCAAAGGACTGATGGTATTGTCGTGTTAAGAGTGATTACTAGAAATCAACAGCAATTACATTATTTAGCCCTAGTGATCGATAATAACGGTACTGCCACTAACACCGATACTGTCCTGTTAGCCGATCGAGTAATTGTCGATAATCTGAGCGCTAAAGATGGTATGATTACCGTCAACATGAGAAGATTTCTCCCCCGGGATCCTTCCTGTTGTCCGTCGGGAGTCATTACCCAACAATTTGCGATTAATCCTAGTATTAATCAATTGACTTTACTGAGTACCAACGAAAGTCAACCCACCACCCCAAATGTGCAGGTAATACCTGGTTCTCCCCTGAGAATTAATAATAATAATCTCCCCTTTCAACCTCCTGCTGGGGCCATCCAAATCCGCTTTTAACCTTATTTTTGGTGCGTTACGCTGCCCTAACGCACCCTACCTTTTTCCTTAACAAAAAATGACCTACAAATATCCCATCCAACGCTGGTATATTGCCGCGACTAATCCCGAAAAAATCGAGGGGTTAGCGCGAGAAATGGGACTATCATCCTTATTAGCAACTATCTTAATTAATCGCGGTATTGATACCCCCGAATTAGCTAAAACTTATATAGATCCTGAAGCGGATACCTTACCCTCTCCCCTGGGGGAATTTCCCGACTTAGAAAAAAGTGTCAATTTATTAGTAAAAGCGATCGCCAGAGGCGATAAAATTGCTATCTGTGGGGACTACGATGCCGATGGCATGACCAGTACATCTTTACTGTTAAGAGCCTTGAGACATCTCGGCGCTAGGGTAAATCATGCCATACCCAGTCGCATGAAAGAGGGATACGGAATTAATCAGCGCATTGTCGAAGAATTTGCCGAGTCGGGAGTCGGATTGATTCTCACCGTTGATAATGGTATTTCCGCTCACGAACCGATCGCCCTAGCGATAGAATTAGGATTAAAAGTTATTATCACCGATCATCACGATCTGCCGCCAATTTTACCAAATGCCTCCGCTATTCTCAACCCAAAATTATTAACCCCGAACTCTCCCTATCAGGGATTAGCGGGGGTGGGAGTCGCCTATATTTTAGCGGTGACAACTGCCCAAAAAATGGGTAAATTACAGGGATTAACCGAGTCATTATTAGCATTATTTACCCTAGGCACTATAGCAGATTTAGCCCCATTAATCGGGGTAAATCGTCGCTGGTTAAAACGGGGTTTAAGAAAATTACCCAAATCCCAATTAGTCGGCATTCAATCCCTGATGCAAATAGCGGGAATTAGCGAGGAACAAAAGCAATTACAACCGGATGATATTGGGTTTAAATTGGGGCCGAGAATTAATGCCATTGGTAGAATTGGCGATCCCCAGATAGTTATTGAATTATTAACCACCGATGATGCCGGAATTGCCTTAGAAAGAGCGATGCAGTGCGAACAAATTAATCGTACCCGTCAAGAATTGTGCGAAAAAATTGAAGAAGAAGCGATTAAATTAGTGGAAGAAACGCCGATTCTTTGGCAAAAAGATCGAGTTTTAGTTTTAGTCGAAAAAGATTGGCATCATGGGGTAATTGGTATTGTGGCCTCCCGTTTAGTGGAACGCTACGGAGTGCCGGTTTTTATTGGTACTTACGAGGAAGAAGATGCTAGTAAAATTCGCGGTTCTGCCAGAGGAATTGAAGAATTTCACGTTTTTGAAGCCCTGCAATTTTGCCAAGATTTACTAGGAAAATTTGGCGGTCATAAAATGGCGGGGGGTTTTAGTTTACCCACAGCTAATTTACTAGCATTTAAACAAAGATTAAGTCAATTTTCTCACAAAATTTTACAAATAGAACAATTAAAACCTTTAATTAAAGTTGACACTATCCTAGACTTTAAACAAATAAACCTGCAACTTTTTCAACAAATTGATAGTTTGCAACCCTGGGGAATTGGCAATGAATTACCCGTTTTTTGGACTCCTAACGTGCGAATAGTAGAACAGAAAACCATCGGAAAAAATCATTTAAAATTATTGCTGGCTCAAAGGGATGATACCAGAATTCAAGCCCTAGCTTGGCGTTGGGGCGAATATTGTCCTTTACCAACTCGTTTAGATATTGCCTATAAACTCAAAGAAAATACCTGGAATGGCAATACAACCATAGAAATTGAATTAGTGGGAGTACGATTACCCCAAGAAAATGATAATATTAAAAAAGCAATTTTTATGCACGCCGAAAAAATGTATCAATGTAGTTTTTGGGGTGATGTAAACGAGATTCGCATCAAAAATGAACAGGGCGATATTTTAGTCGTGCAGAAAGGGCAGCGCATTGGTTTATTAGGCAAAAATCGGCAACAAGCGAGAGAAGTCAACGTGACTGAACCCCGTTTTTATACTTTAATTAAAGTTGCCATCAAAGCTTTGGCTATCTAAGTAGCTGGTTATAATTAAATTAAAAATCGATTTTAGGTTCGATCCCCCCTGCCCCCCTTAATAAGGTAGGGTTGATTCATGAATCAACCCTACCCTTGATAACGGGGGTGTCTGATAATTTTTAACGCCTACCTACTTAGCAAAACCTCCAAAAAAAGCGCCTTGACGATGAACCAAACCATAGTGATCAAAATCGGTACTTCCAGTTTGACCGATAATGAAACCGGCCAATTATCCCTCTCCACGATCGCCGCTTTAGTGGAAGTCCTCACCCGGTTGCGCGCTGCCGGTCATCGGGTGGTATTAGTATCTTCCGGGGCCGTGGGGGTGGGCTGCCGTCGTCTGGGAATACAGGAAAGACCGAAAAAAATCGCCCTCAAACAAGCGATCGCAGCCGTCGGTCAAGGTCGTCTGATGCGGATCTATGATGACCTCTTTACCAGTCTTGGTCAACCGATCGCCCAAATTTTGCTGACCCGTCCCGAATTGATGGAACGCACCTGTTATGTCAACGCCTATAATACTTTTCAGGCTTTGTTTGAATTAGGGGTAATTGCCATCGTCAACGAAAATGATACGGTGGCGATCGATGAGTTAAAATTCGGCGATAATGACACTTTATCAGCCCTTGTAGCCAGTTTAATCGAGGCTGACTGGTTATTTATCCTCACCGATGTGGATCGCCTCTACAGTGCCGATCCGCGGCTATTTCCCGAAGCAGAGGCCATTGCCCGGGTTACTCCCGCAGAATTAGCGCAACTATCGATCGATGCCGGTAGTAGTGGCAGTCAGTGGGGGACCGGGGGTATGGCGACTAAATTGGCCGCGGCCCGGATTGCCACCAGCGCCGGGGTAGAAATGGCGATTACTAGGGGACGGCAGCCCAGCAATATCTTAAAAATTATGGCAGGAGAGGCGATTGGAACCCGTTTTGAGGCACAAAAACGCAGTGATAACGCCCGCAAACGCTGGATCGCCTACGGACTAATGCCCATGGGTCAAATCTATCTCGATGCTGGGGCGATTCAAGCCATTTGTCAGGGGGGAAAATCCCTCCTCGCGGCCGGAATCACCAAAGTGGAGGGGGAATTTAGCGCCTCGGAATCGGTGCAATTGTGCGATCAAGAAGGCCAGGAATTGGCCCGGGGAATTGTTAATTATAGTAGTGAGGAGATCGATCGAGTTAAAGGTCAACATTCCGAGCGTATTGCCAGTTTATTGGGTTATAGGGCCGCAGAAACCATTATTCATCGGGATAATCTCGTCATTTTGAGCGCTTCGTCCACCACCTCGACTAATAAGGGATAATTCCGCCACCCAGAGCCGGTCCAGCCAATGCCTTAAATGTAAAGAAATGTCTCAAAAAAACAACAAATTGTTAGACAAGCAAGAGAGTTGGACTAGGGATATCCCCCGAAGTTCAACCCTGTGAGATTATAAATGAAGTGAAACTCAAAAATGTCTTTATTGCTGTTGGGAGAAACTTAATAATGCGAGACGCGGTAACTAGCCTGATTAGAAAATACGATGTCACCGGACGTTATCTCGATCGAGATGCGATCGATAATCTTAAACAATATTTTGCCTCGGGAACTGCCCGTCTAGCTGCCGCCGCCCTAATTAACGCTAATTCGGCGGCGCTCGTGCGTGGGGCGGCGATTCGTCTATTTGAAGAAGTTCCCGAATTGATCCGCGCCGGGGGTAATGCCTACACCACCCGTCGTTATTCTGCCTGTCTGCGGGATATGGATTACTATCTCCGCTATGCCAGTTATGCCCTAGTAGCTGCTGATACTAATGTTCTAGATGAGCGGGTACTGCAAGGACTGCGGGAAACCTATAATTCCCTCGGTGTCCCCATCGGTCCGACGGTGCGCGGTATCCAAATCATGAGCGAAATGATTCAAACCATGGCTACTGAGGCGGGTATTGCCGACACCTCTTTGATCGCTGAACCCTTTGATCATCTCACTCGCGAATTAAGCGAAGTGTCTATCTAAATTCAGTTATCAGTTATCGGTTATCAGTTAGGAAAGGCAAGAGGCAAGAGTATTTATTAGTTTGTCTCCTGTCTCCCGTCTCCTGAATTATTAACTCGCCGTCGGCGATCGAGCCATTGTTGTAAAATAATCGCCGCTGCTTCCCGATCGATCGCTCCCTTATCCCAAGAGGAAAACTGTTTTTTGGCTTTTAAGAATTCTTCCGCCTCTAGGGACGTGCAACGCTCATCAATGTATTCCAGGGGCAAATCCAAGGCGATGGCTAGTTTCTGGGCGTATTTTTGCACCTGTTGGGCCTGAAATCCTAACTCTCCCGCCATGGTATAGGGCAGTCCCGCCACCAAAATCTTAATATTTCTTTCCTTGACAATCGCCTCAAACTGTGCTATGTCGGCAACAAAAGAAGAACGGATAATCGTGGTTAAACCAGTGGCGATTAAACCTGTACCGTCACATCCTGCCACTCCTACCCGTTTTTTGCCGATATCCAAGCCCAGGGCAGCGACTCTTTCCATTACACTGGATGCCCCTGATCGGGGGGTTCCGAGGGCGGTTTAACTGGGGGAAGTTCCCCCGGACTGTCGAGGGAGTCCAGGGGGGGATTATTGGGCCATTTTAACCAAGACATCCGACTAGGGATGGGAGTTCGCGGCACCGATTGTAAACCCTGCAGCATTTCTGCCAGGGCGGAATTTTCTGGCTTAGTTTCGCGAATTTTGTGCCATACCGAGCGCGACATCATCAGGGTGTGGGAACTGCGGATCGCTCCCAATTGTTCCAGATATTCCCGTCTTTCGTGCTGATAATCAGCAGATATTAACTCTAGCGAGCGAGGGGGATACTTGCGAGTGATCTGGGCCATCTGGATTAATAACTTAGGATAGAGCCAAGTGTAGGCGGGATGGACAATTAATTTCGCTTGATGGGGTCGCTCATCTTGGTTAGATAGGATTAATTCAAAATAACCGATCGCCGCTTTTCGTTGTGGTTCAAAAACGTAACCGCGACTAATTTGCGGACCGCCGCACCAACTCTGACAGCGACCGAACAAACTATCAACTAAACTGATTTTAAAATCCTGGATATGGCGATCAAATACCTGACGCAGTAGCGGCGGCATAGACACACAATCTAACTGATAAAGTAATTGAGCGTCAGCATTGCTCACGGGCAGTAAATTCGGTAAATCTGCCTCTTGTTTGCTCAATTCCTGTAATAATTGCGGCGGTAAAGACCAATAGGTTAATTCTGCTAAAGGCTGAAAACCGTGTTGCCGGAAAAGCGCCAAACTGTCCTTTTGATTGATATTAACCTCTAACACCCAGGTGCGGGCTTCCCAAACCGTTTCTAGACAATAACGCAGTAATTGCGCCCCGATGCCCTTGGGTTCGCTTAAAGACTCCCCTGGATGCACCCGCACCTGTTCCACCCGCCAAGTGCTGCGACTACTATTAAAAGGGGTGACTTGGATTGCCCCGCGAATTTTCCTTTCTTCTCCCCGATCCGCCGTAGACTCAGCTACATAGACATGAAAACGGTGTTGGAGAGGATTGGGAAAAAGACTGAGAATTTTAAACAACCCAAACCAAGGGCGCACCCGTTGCACCTGCGTGCGGAAATTTTGGGCGCGACGATCAATATCCTCATCGAAGTCATCTAGGGTTAAAGCTTCAATGTCTTCCAAATCCCGATATTGTACGGGACGGATTGGGCGATCGCTAAAATCGTCCCCTTGGGGAACAGGAGAAGTGGTCATGGCTCTGGGGTAAATATCGTCTATGCACCTATCTTACCGTAGAATCTAGAGGCACTTCCCCACCAATAACAATTTCTGAGGGATCATAGGGGACCACCACAGAAAGAACACCTCGATCGGTAGCTGGGGTTTTCTGGCCAAATTTCCGATCATGACAATTCGATGCTACAATAACGGACGGTTAATCAGTCCGAATTTGCAGTAAAAGTCTTTGAGTCAATCTGTAGATACCACTAACACCCTAGACACTCTAGCTCAAGAACTAGCCGCCATTCAGCAGACCGGTTCTAAGCGCGTCGCCTTATTGGGTTCCCGTCACGTTCCCATCACACACCAGCAATTGATCGAAATGATGGCCTATGCCCTCGTGCTGGGGGGCAATCGGATTATGACCTCCGGGGCGACGGGAACCAATTCCGCCGTCATTAAGGGGGCAATGCGGGCAGATCCTAATCTGTTAACCGTGATCTTACCCCAAAGTCTCGATCGCCAGCCCCTGGAATCCCAAGAACAACTCCAGCAGGTTATCCATCTGGTGGAATGTCCCGAAAATGACCATCTATCCCTAGGGGAAGCCAGCAGCCTCTGTAATCGCGAGATTATCAATCGTTGTCAACAGTTAATCTGTTTTGCTTTCCACGACAGTCAAACCCTTTTGCAAACCTGCGCGGAAGCGGAAGATCAACGCAAGCTAGTTACCCTATTTTATTTTGACTAAATTCAGCGATGAATCTCTCCGTCAGTGCCATTCTTCTCTATTCGATAGTGGCCGCCGCTATCTCTGTCTATCTACCTTTTCTGCTGGTGGCTTACGCTAGAGCTAAGGTGGGTTACAATACCTCCGCTCCCCGGGCCATGTTCGACCAACTCCCAGACTACGCTAAACGAGCAACTTGGGCCCATCAAAATGGTTTTGAAACCTTTATGATCTATAGTGCCGCTGCTCTCATGGCCTACGTTACAGGAGTCTCCTCATCCCTGGCCGCTAACTGTGCGATCGCTTTCGTGATCCTCCGGCTTTTATTTTCCCTTTTTTATATCACTAATGTCCCGATCGCTCGTTCCCTGATGTTCGGTCTCGGTTCTCTGTGTACTTATACTCTCTTTGGCTTGAGTTTAATCAAGATTCAGTAGAATTCCCCAAACCCCATGCAGGAGAGTCGAAAAACGCTATAGTTCGGGAGCGGCAAAGAAGTTGCTTAACCCGAACTATAGTTAATTCTATTACTGATAAACCGGTAATTTGGGATTATCCACTGATAACAAACCGGTTAAAAGTGAGGCGGGTTTTTGACTATAGGGCCAGGCAAAAGCATGGCGAAAAGCCGCATCTTGACAAGCTTGTAATTGTCGAAAATCGATCACGTCCAGGGTGAGTAAATTTTCGTACTCGAAGGGCAGCCGGACATTGTGTAAACCAGCATTATCGGTACAGATAGCAATATCAACCCCCGCTTCAAAACAGCGATCGAAGACTATCTTTAATTGCGATAAACTTTCGAGGGTGCCAGTTTTTAAATAGGTGGTGGGACAGACTTCTAAACATTGATGACGACGGGCAACTTCCGGCAGCAATTCTGGATATTGTAGGGGAATTTGAATACCGTGACCAATTCTTTGCAGATAGGGCAGTAATTGGGGATAACAACCGTCCTTTGTTTCGTAAAGATGGCCGGTGGTATTTAAACCCTCTTCCCTGGCATAACTGTATAAACCGGCAAATTCCTCTAGTCGAGTTTGGTAGTGGGAATCACCCCCGGCAATATCGATCGCACAGACGTATTCTCTCATCTCTAGGGCTAGATCAATGATCGCTTTGTTAACTTCGTAGGGAAGTCGCGAGTGCATACAGAGAATTTGACTGGTAATAATCGGATATTCGCTCATTTTCGAGGCTTGACCAACGATTTCGACAATCGATCGCATTTGCTCGATTCGCTCTGTTTGGTTCAAATGTTCGTCGGTGCGATAGTAGGGAGTATAGCGCAATTCTAAATAGGCAAGATTCTCGAAGATGTAAGCGCCGCGAATCAGACGATAGATAAAATAGGGCAAAGTTTGGGCGGTTTGAACACTTTCGACTAGGGTGTGTAATTCCAAATACTCATCTAAACTATTGCGTTTGCGCGTGTAAAATTCCTCAAAAGCGGGATATTCTGGGAATTTATCCGCTAAATCCCGCTCATGTCTGTGAAAGTAGCGCCAGAGAATTCTCGGTACTACCGATCCCCCTAAATGCCGATGCAAATCCGCGTATAAAGCCACAACTCCGCTGCTCCTTAGTCTCTCAAATGTTCCTTAAATATAACGAAGTTTTACAATTGTTTGACAATTGTTCCCAAATAGTATCAGTACCTAGTCGGTGAACAGTGTAGGGTGTGGGGTGTGGGGTGTGGGGTGTAGGGTGTGGGGTGTGGGGTGTGGGGTGTGGGGTGTGGGGTGTGGGGAGTTTTCTCAGTGAACTGATAACTGATCATTAAGCAGTGATCACTGATCACTGCTTAATGATTTGATAACATAGAGGAAAACCTATAGAGGGTGAAGCGGTATGAGTGACTATAAAGATTCTTCTTCCATGCGCTATTTCTTGGCAGGATTAAAACCCTTTGCCCAACCTTTATTTTGGCTGCCGCTAGGAATATTTTCCCTGGCTCTAATTGGTTTCTCGATATATCAACAGAATCCTGAATGGTTGGGTTCGGTATTAGATACCCCAGGAATGTCCTTGGAGGAACGCGAAATCCAGACTAAGCAGATTACCGATGCTCCTCTCCCCAGTCCTGCAACAATGCCGGCCACTCCTGCCAATAATAATACCGCTCCCCCGAACGAACCGGCCTCGCCGCAGCCTTTTAATCCTTTAAATACTAATCCCAATAACAACCAGAAACCCTCTTTATTCGCCCCGTTAATGCCGCAGACTAAGCAAAATCAGGCACCGAAGGCTAGTAAAACTCTGCAACCGATTCAAGTGCAACCGATTAGTGGCAACAATAGCAATTATCCTTTACAAAGGGAAATCGAAAATCGCTCACGGACTACTAACTTGAATAATTCTCCTAATCTCAACCCCGGGGGCAACCCGAATCAAGTCAACCCCCAGGGAAATTATTCCCCTTATCAACAAAATACTCAGCCTCTACCCTCCTGGAATAATGCCAACCCTAACCCGGTCCCCGGCTCTAGCAACCAATCCAACTATTATCAACCCCCCGTATATCAGGCCCCCGTTTACGGCAGTCAACCTAACGTCACTGGTTATCCCAATCAGGGAATGGCACCCAACAATAATGGCATCCCCAATCAAGTTCCTCCTCAAACTACTAACCGAGGTTTCTCCATCCAACAACCGATTGATACTAGGTCTTCTGGTTACTAGAGGGACTTAGATAGGGTTTGCTGAATAAATCTAAAAACCTTGTTGGATAATATTTTTAGACTTTTTTGAAATCAAAAAGTACCAGCGATTGGAGTGATTGGGGGGAAAAGTCAGGGACTTTTTCCCTGAAAATTAGGTAATTGACCGCCTGAAAATGGGTAAAACCCTACACCCCACACCCTACCCCCACCAACAAACTTTTTGCCGCAAACCCTAGATAGGAGCTTGCAGGAAGTCTAATAAAATCGGATTAACTATTTCTGGAGCTTCATCCTGGGGACAGTGGCCTAAACCAGCTAAGGGGATAAACTGTTTTACTGTCGGGAATCTTGCTAATTCTTGGCCCAAGGACAAGGGTTCCCAGGGATCCTCGCTACCCCAAAGCAGAATGGCCGGACAGGGGAGAATCGGCAGCAGGTCTTCTGGGAGTGGGCCGCCAGAATAACCGGTAAAAGCGAGGAAAACCTCGATCGCTCCTGGATCTCGGGCGGGTTTTAGGATTATTTCTACTAATTCCTCTGTTACCGCTTCCGAGCGCCGATAAGCTTGCAGGAGAATTTTACGCACTGTCTGGGGTTTAGCGATCTGTTGGAAGAAAAAAGCCCCAATTGCTTTATTTTTGAGAATTATTTGGGCAATATCCGCGCCTAAACGACGATACCAGGGTAATTCCTCCCGTTTTCTTTCGTGCAGTAGTCTGAGGGAACAATTAATCGCCGCTACCCCAAGGACAAAATCGGGATAATCGACGGCAGCCTGCATAATGGCGACGCAACCGATGGAATTACCCGCCAAAAAAGCAGGCCCCCCCACCACTTCCCGACAAAAATCGGCAATTTGCGCCCCCCAAGTCTCGAAAGTGTAATCGATCTCCTTTTGCGGTTCGGGTTTGTCGGAACCGCCAAAACCAATTAAATCTAGGGCAAAACAGCGACATTTTTCGCCTAAAACGGGGATATTTTTGCGCCAATGTCCCCAAGATGCCCCAAATCCATGCACAAGCACGATCGCCGGTCCCGTCTCCCCCGCACTTTGATAGGTGATTTTGAATCCCCGCCAATGCCAAATTTTTGCTTGTGTCTCTAATCCTAGAATTTGTTGCATATTTTTGTTTATCTGTAAAGTATTTGTTGCTTTTCTTAATATATACTGTCAGGTTAACTGGCGGCTTAACTGGTCGTCTGGGGATGATGCCAAATACCGTCATAGTTCATCTCAAATGAACCCAACAATCGCCAATTATGATGAACCCTAGAAAGAAGTATTAAGTCACCTAGAAAACGGGTTTCTTGAAGAAACCCGTTTTCTGTGGGGTTTTTTGCGGAAAGTATCCCCCTCTTTTCGTAGTTCCCCCTCCCCTCGTAGTTTAAGGGGGTGAGGTCATAACAATCCGTTGCCAAAACAGACTTTTCAGAATATAATAGAGAAGAGTAGTCATTCATCGATCAGATTCGTTAAGATGATATTACATGACTAATAATATTGACCATGACCGCTTATTTAAGGAGTTAATCTCCACCTTTTTTATCGAATTTATCGAGTTATTTTTTCCTCAATTGATGGATTATTTAGATAGAAACTCGATTACTTTTTTAGACAAAGAAGTATTTACAGATGTCACGGAAGGAGAAAAGCATGAAAGCGATTTAGTCGCACAGGTTAAGTTTCGAGGAAAAGAATCTTTTTTTCTGATTCATGTAGAGGCGCAGGAAAGTTCCCGAAAGTGGTTTAACCGGCGAATGTTTACTTATTTTGCTCGCTTTCATGAGAAATTTGTCTTACCGATTTATCCGATTGTAATTTTTTCTTATTCAAAGCCAAAAAGAGCAGCGATTAGTCAATATGTAGTCGATTTTCCCGATTTTAAGGTATTAGAATTTAATTATCAAGTAGTGCAGTTAAATCGATTAAATTGGCGAGATTTTCTCAATCAACCGAATCCAGTTGCTTCAGCTTTGATGGCTAAGATGAACATTGCCGAGAAAGAGCGAGCCAAGGTAAAAGCGGAATGTCTGCGCTTGTTAATTACTTTAAGGTTAAATCCTGCGAAAATGCAATTAATTTCTGGATTTATCGATACTTATCTCAATCTAAATCCTGCCGAAGAGATACAATTTCAACAAGAGATTAGCACATTTAGTCAACCCGTACAGGAGGGAGTTATGCAAATTACTACCAGTTGGATGCGTCAAGGTATTGAACAAGGTATTGAACAAGGTATCGAACAAGGTATCAAACGCGGTATCGAACAAGGTATTGAACAAGGTATTGAACAAGGTATCAAACGCGGTATCGAGCTAGGTATCGAACAAGGTATCGGACAAGGTATCGGACAAGGTATCGAGCTAGGTATCGGACAAGGTATCGAACGCGAAAAGACATTTATTCTTCGTCAACTTAAACGCAAGTTAGGGGAGATTAATTTTTCCTTAGAAACTAAAATTATGGAGTTAAGTATTGATGATGTTGAAGTATTAGGAGAAGCTTTATTCGATTTCTCTACGGTTGAAGATTTAATCAATTGGTTAAATACTTTAACTGCCTAGCTTTGACGTTAGCGAGCGTCTTGAGAAAACGGGTTTCTCCGAGAAACCCGTTTTCTGATGGCTTGAGGTTTAACCGCACCGAATTTAATTTGATTTTCTCTGATTCATGAATAAACCTGATGAAAAAAAAAAAAAAAAATAAGCATACTTTATATTCTATTGACAGTAGAAAAAAACGCTCT
>NZ_JADBTB010000186.1:0-4937 GCF_020246405.1 Microcystis sp. M083S1 | reverse complement strand
CTTGTTCGGGTGTGGGGTAAAATCGGTAAGAATAGGCTTTTTCCATACCTCACATTTTAGCATATATTTCGTAAACGATGCTCATATTTAACAGCAAAGCCGCCGTAAAACGGCGGGGTTTCAGACCCAAATTTTCGATGAGAATTGCTACTGATCACTGATTCTAGGCTAATTTAATTGCTGCAGTGACTACCTCTTCTAAAGACTCTAACCAATGAAAGTTAACATCAGCTAAACTCTGACTGAGATCGATCGCTTTGCTGTCAGCTAGGACGCGAAAAATTATTTGTGGTAGGGTGGGATTGAGAAAAGAGCGGGGTTCCAAGGTTTGTCTTTCCTGTCGGGTAGCCCGGATCGTTCGTTCGCCGCTGCCCCGGCTGGGTGATAATGGGCTATAACTGCGGTAGTAATGGCTAATACTCTCGATCGCTTTTTGGCCAAAGTCGGGATAACTGATAATATCAACGATAACCACTTTTAAATTAGGCAATAGTTGGAATTGTTGCAGACCAGCCTCTATTTGCTCGTTTAATTGCTCTAATTCTAGTCTTTCCTCCAGTATAAGCCATGCTGCCAGTTTTGCCTCCTTGCTGGCTAAGGCATCCCAGACAGTGGACATCAAACCCTGGCCATTACTGATCACGGCTATTTGGCCAGTTTGATCAATTATCGACCAAGGGGATTGTAATTGGGGAGGGGTCAAGGCCAGAAGATCGAGATGTCTAGCTAAAGCGGCATCATTAACACTTATTTTGCCATCTAGGGCCATCACTTCCCCGGCTTCGTTGATACCCAGGGGATTAATCTCGATAATATCGAGATCTTTGCTGACAAAGAGACTATACATTTTTTCGAGAATTTGACTGATAGACTCGATCAAAGACCCTCTTAAACCCATAGATACGGCTAATTGCCGACAGAGATAGGGGGAAAATCTCGCTTCGATGACCACTTTTTGCATGGTTGCCAGTAAACTGTCCACATCCATCCCCCCTTGACTCGCACCCAGTAAAACCGGTCTTTGCAGATGATAATCGAGTAAAATGGCTAAAAATATCTCCTGTTGCGGATTATACCTGGCTTCTGCTAAGATTACCTCTGGATATTCTCCGGCGATCGGTAAATGAAAGATAGCATGGGCAGCAGCGATCGCATCAATGGTATTAGCGACAAATCTCACTCCTCCTGCTTTTCCCCGGCCTCCCGTGCGTACCTGGGATTTCAGCACGATAGGATAGGGAATGTTTAATCTTTTTAGTCCCCCCGGTTCGTGGATTGGTTGGGAAGGTAAAATGGGGATACCTACTTGAGCAAATATTTCCTTGGCTTGGTATTCGAGTAAATCCATAATTGATTAATTGATAAAGTGGCGATTCTCTCTTTGCTCGTTTCGGTAGCTTGGGGACTTATGAAGATTATTTTAGCAACAGCATCCAGTTCACGGGTGATCGGGGAGAATATTCTTGGTTTACTCGATCGCAAAAATTAAAGTTATACTAAATCCAGTTATTAAAGACTGATTATTTATTCCTCCTTTTGCCTCTTGCCTTTTGCCTGTCCTCATAAATAGCCTATACTCAGCGGATTTAGTATTAATTGTGTCATTATGCGGTTAGAGGAGAGACTTTTTTAGCTACCCACCCCTAGTAGTCTAGCAATCTTTCACTCTCTCTATTTCTATCTTTAGTAGGCTTTACTGCATTTAAACTGAGTATTAGATTAGTACAAGCGCACCACTCACCACTTCCCACTTCATAATTCTTAATTCATAATTCCCCACTCCCTCAGTTTTTTGTCACAATTGTTACATTTTTTCACAGATTTTAATTCGATCGGGTGATTTTTTTTTGATAGGAGTGAACCTATAATTTGCTCAGAAATAGTTATTGTTATCCATTGACCGTGTAAAACTAAGAACTGCGGACAAATCAAGAGTTTTGGCGTTTCAATAGACCAACTAAACTAACAACTGGCAATTAGTCGGAAATATCAGTTATTTTTTGCTAAAATTCTCCTTTTTCCCGCATTTTCCTGCTTGGAAACAAACTTTTTCCCGCTTTCGTCTCTGTCTTTAATTCGCTCCCACTAGGAAACTCAAGGGTAAGATGCTATATTTTCAAAAGCAGGGTCGTCATCATCCTCTGACCCTATTAACAATGCTTTTAAGTGCTTCTTTCGTTGTGGTCTCCCTCTCTTTGACTCCTGCGATCGCACGTCAATTCGCCCCAATTAACCCGATTAAACCGATTCTTTTGGGGAATAATCAATTAATTCCTGCCGGCACAGACATCCCTGTAAAATACGAGCAAGGGAAAAAAATTCTTTTAACCAAACAAGAAACTTTTTCTTTATCTCTGACCGTCACCGATAATATCAAAAATTCCCAAGGACAGACAATTATTCCCGATGGTAGTCAGATTATCGGAGAAATTAAACCTGACGGTCAAGGTTCGCGTTTTCTATCCCAAAAAATCTTTTTAAAAACCCCTCAACCCCAAGAAAAATCTATCGATGCTATTTCGGCAGTTTTCACTCGTCTAGAAAGGATAATTAAAGGAGTTAACCCCGATAAAATTATCCACGGTGCAGTATTAGGAAAATCCGCCGCTTCTGTCCTCGCTTCCTTTATCTCTGACCAACCGGTTAGCGAGGGATTATTACGAGGAGGAGGATTAGAAGTATTAGCCGGCTGGTTATTACGAGGAGAATCGGTGGAATTATTGTCAATTAACCCCAAGGAAGATTTAAAATTAACCCTTCGTTCTGATTTTACCGGTCAGTAACCTAAAAAAAATCTGGTGTGTTAGTTATTTATCTAACACACCAGCTATCTGAACTAAGCGGCGTTTTGCCTATACCATTCAATGGTTTTTCGCAAACCTTCTTTAAATTCCATTTGAGCAACAAAACCGAATTTTTCCTGAGCGCGGGTTGTATCTAAACAGCGTCGCGGTTGACCATTCGGTTTATCTATTTCCCAAACAATTTCGCCATCAAAACCCATTAAATCACAGATTAATTCGACTAAATCTTTGATAGAAATCTCATAATTTGTACCAAGATTAATCGGGTCTGATTCATTATAGAACTGACTGGCCATGACAATGCCGCGTGCTGCATCGGTGGAGTAGAGAAACTCCCGGGTTGGACTACCATCTCCCCAGACAGGAAGTTGTTTATCCCCCCGTTGTTGTGCCTCATAAACCTTGCGAATTAAAGCAGGAATTACATGGGAACTACCCGGATCAAAATTATCCTCTGGCCCGTATAAATTTACCGGTAAAAGATAAATTCCGTTGAAACCATACTGCAAACGATAAGACTCTAATTGTACCAATAAAGCCTTTTTAGCGATCCCGTATGGCGCATTGGTTTCTTCGGGATATCCTGACCATAAATCGTCTTCATGGAAAGGTACTGGAGTAAATTTTGGATAGGCACAAATTGTCCCCACACAGACAAATTTTTGTACTCCTGCTAGATAGGCAGCGTGAATTAATTGGGTTCCCATCATCAAATTATCATAGAATAATTCGGCGGGTTTTTCCCGATTGAGACCGATGCCTCCCACATGGGCAGCCAAATGGATAATTAAATCTTCTTGGTCGGCTAAACGTTGACAGTTTTCCCAAACTCTTAAATCACAATCCTTTGACCGAGGAATTGTAATTTTTTCGGGATTTGCCCCCGCTGCAATTAATTGATTAACTACTTGCCGACCTAAAAATCCGGCCCCCCCGGTGACGACGATTCTCTGTTCGCTTAAATTGAGCATATTTTCACCTCTTTAATCCACAGTTGTCATCGAACGATTGCGAAGATAAGCCAAATCTTTTAATAACTGTTGGCTATCACCACCGTTATTAAGATTAATCCCCAAAGCCGCTAAATCCGCATCTACCATTAATTTTACCAGTCCCTCAAACGTTACCGACGGCTGCCAGCCTAATTTCTCCCTGGCTTTTGTAGAATCTCCTATCAATAAATCCACTTCCGCCGGACGCAAATAACGTTCATCAAACTCCACATAATCCTGCCAATTTAAATTAACGTATTGGAAAGAAATATCGAGAAACTCCCGGATAGAATAGGTTTCATTTGTCGCCACCACATAATCATCCGGTTCTTCCTGTTGTAACATTAACCACATCGCCCGCACATAATCCTTAGCATAACCCCAATCCCGTTTAGAATCGAGATTTCCTAGATAGAGTTTTTTCTGTTGTCTGGCAATAATTCGGGCCAAAGCGCGGGTAATTTTGCGCGTGACAAAAGTTTCTCCCCGCCGGGGGGATTCATGATTAAATAAAATGCCGTTACAGGCAAATAAGTCGTAGGATTCCCGATAGTTGATTGTTTGCCAGTGACCGTAAACTTTCGCACAAGCGTAGGGACTGCGGGGATAAAATGGCGTGGTTTCTTTTTGGGGAACTTCCATGACTTTCCCGAACATTTCCGAGGAACCTGCTTGATAGAAACGCACTTCGATGCCGGTTCTTTTTTGGTAATCCCGAATTGCTTCTAGTAATCTCAAAACTCCCACACCGACAGCATCAACGGTGTATTCTGGGGCATCAAAACTAACCCGCACATGGGATTGGGCCCCTAAATTATACACTTCTACCGGTTGCACTTGTTCGAGGATACGCCGCAGGGTCGTCCCGTCGGTGAGGTCGCCATAATGAAGAAATAATTTAGCATCCGGCTGGTGGGGGTCAATGTAGATATGATCGATGCGATCGGTGTTAAAAGTTGAAGTACGACGGATGATACCGTGGACTTCGTAACCTTTTTCTAATAATAATTCGCTCAGATAGGAACCATCTTGACCGGTGATGCCGGTAATGAGGGCGCGTTTAGCTTCAGTCATCAGTAATTTACCTAATCGGAAAGAATAAAGACCATGGCACGGTCTGACTGCTTATAGCACACTTTAG
>NZ_JADBTB010000185.1:0-23327 GCF_020246405.1 Microcystis sp. M083S1 | reverse complement strand
TAGCGGAAATTTCCCTATCACCCTAAATCCCTATTGCCTCTTGCATAGTGCGAGCGATATTCATCAATAAAAGTTATCCATACAGGAAAACAATAATGTTTATTTATGGTAAAGGGGAAGTGGGGAAGTGGGGAAGTGGGGGAAATTTGCCTATCACCCTAAATCCCTATTGCCGCGTCGAAGCTAGAACTATCAGTGGGTAACAGCTTGATTTTGACTCCATAATTAAATTAGTCAACGATCGACTCAATCTCAAGACGAGAAAAAATTAATCTATTAGGAGTTTAGCTGATGACGGCTTTTACGGAAAATGACTTAAAAAGGTTAGAAAATCTGATTATCAATGGACAAAAAGCGATCGAAACTCGTTTAACCTCTTTGGAGAGTGGACAAAAAGCGATCGAAACTCGTTTAACCTCTCTGGAGAGTGGACAAAAAGCGATCGAAACTCGTTTAACCTCTTTGGAGAGTGGACAAAAAGCGATCGAGAATAGCGTCGGAGAGATCAAAAGAGAAATTCAAGTCCTAGAGATAGGACAGACGGAAATTAAGGGAGAAATCAGGACTTTAGACGCAAAAATCACGGGTTTAAATGCAAGAGTGCAACTCATCGAGGCATCCGTGGGAAAAATTCCCGATTTAGCTGAAAAAATTGGGGAAGTAAAAAACTGGAAACAGATCGGTATATCGATTGTGACTGCTTTTGTGGGTGGGGTAATTGGTTGGTTGATTCGGGGAAAATAAAACTAGGCAATGTAACATAGTATTAAGCATTTGTATATTTTTATTAATTTTTATGGAACAGACAGCTTTAAATCTGATCGCGATTACCGTTTTTTCGATCACTCTTTCCGTATTTGTCACCCCTTTGCTGTCTATTTCGCCTTTTGTCCCCGCTTTGGCTACTTTTAGCCTCTTGGGATTAGTTACCGTTGATACTCTCACCTTTAATAACCGGGGCGTGACTTTACTACTGGATGCTCTTTCTCCTAGTAAACACCGTCAAAGAGTTATTTACCACGAAGCCGGACATTTTCTCACCGCTTATATTTTGGGTATTCCGATCGCCAGTTATAGTTTGACCGCTTGGGAAGCCTTTCGTCAAGGCCAAGAGGGAGTCGGCGGCGTTCAATTTGAATTAGCAGATTTAGGGCAAAAAGTCAAGAACTTTACCGATTTTCCTGCTTTTTTAGAGAGAATTTCTACGGTGTGGATGGCGGGAATTGCTGCCGAAACCTTAGTTTATGGTAAAGCGGCAGGGGGAGAAAGCGATCGATTTTATCTGCAATCGGCCTTAAAATTAGCGGGGGTTCCTGAGAATAATTATGCCCAAAAAGAGCGCTGGAGTTTATTACAGGCAAAAACTCTTTTAGAAAAACAACAGACTGCCTATCAAGCTTTAGTGATAGCTATGGAAAAAAGGGCCAGTGTGGAAGAATGCTGTCGGGTGATTAGTGAAAGTTTAGTATAACGGGAAAAGTAATCAGGGATAGATTTGATGATTTCCCCGTTAAATTATTTATGAATAATCAGAGCATTCAATCCGAGCAGCGATTAGCTTTAATTGTGCGCGGAGCAGTACAAGGAGTCGGTTTTCGTCCTTTTGTTTATCGATTAGCAACGGAATTAAACCTAACTGGTTGGGTTAATAATACAGCAGCGGGAGTTTTTATTGAAGTCGAGGGCAATCGAGACAAACTAGAAACTTTTTTGAATCGATTATCTTTAGAAAAACCCCCTCAATCGCTAATTGAAAATATTGAGACTCAATGGTTAAATACCGTCGGTTATCAAAACTTTAGCATACGCCGGAGCAGCGGCGGTGAAAAGAATACAATTGTTCTGCCCGATTTAGCCACTTGTCCCGATTGTTTAGCCGATATTTTTGACCCTAATAATCGTCGTTATCGCTATCCTTTTACTAACTGCACTAACTGCGGTCCTCGCTACAGTATCATCGAGAGTTTACCCTATGATCGCAGTGCCACAACTATGAGGGGTTTTAATCAGTGTCCCGAATGTCAAAGGGAATACGAAAACCCTCTGGATCGCCGTTTTCATGCCCAACCGAATGCCTGTCCTCGTTGCGGACCCCAAATTAGTCTTTTAGATAGTCAAGGCTCTGTATTAGCGGAAAAAGATCAAGCTTTAATCGCCACTGCTAGAGCAATTGAACAGGGAAAAATTATGGCGATAAAAGGATTAGGAGGATTTCACCTAGTTGTCGATGCAAGAAATACGGAAGCAGTGCAAAAATTGCGACAACGTAAACAGCGACCAGATAAGCCTTTTGCCGTGATGTATCCTAATCTTGAGTTAGTGAAAAAACATGGTTATGTATCTTCTTTAGAATCGCAATTATTGCAGTCTCCTGCAGCAGCAATTGTCCTGATTAAACAGCGAAAAAATGATATTTCTGCTGCCGTTTCTCCGGGTAATCCCTATCTAGGAGTCATGTTACCCTATACTCCCCTACATCATCTTTTATTAGCAGAATTGGGCTTTCCTATTGTAGCAACCAGTGGTAATCTAGCCGATGAACCTATCTGTATTGAGGAAAAAGAAGCTTTAGAAAAATTAGGAAAAATTGCCGATTTATTTCTAGTTCATAATCGTCCCATCCTTCGACCAGTGGATGACTCTATTATCAGGGAAATGGCGGGAAAAGCGATGATTTTGCGGCGAGCGCGGGGATATGCTCCCTTTCCCGTTAAAGTTAATGAGGGAGATTTTCCCCCGATTCTGGCCGTGGGAAGTTATTTTAAAAATACCGTGGCTATCTACCAAAAAAATCAAGTTTTTATCAGTCAACATATAGGCGATTTAGATACAGTTAATGCCGTCAATCATTTTGAAAATATCCTCGATAGTTTAAAAAAATTATACGAGTTTGCACCCGAAGTTATTGCCTGTGATGCTCATCCTGAATATCTAGCAACCAAGTACGCTTATAGCTTAAATTTGCCCGTTATTCCCATTCAACACCATTACGCTCACGTTTTATCCTGCATGGCAGAACATCAGCTACAACCTCCAGTTTTAGGGGTTGCTTGGGATGGAACAGGATACGGTTTAGACGGCACAATTTGGGGGGGAGAATTTATCCATATTGCTGCCGATTCTTGGCAGCGAGTCGCCCATTTTAAACCCTGGCCATTACTGGGAGGAGAAAAAGCAGTTAAAGAACCCAGACGAGTGGCTTTAGGATTACTAGAAGTTATGGAAAATACTGATAGGATAAAATCAGCTTTTAGTGAACAGGAATGGTCGATTTTTAGGCAAATGTTAACAAAAAAAATTAATTGTCCTTTAACTTCTAGTGTCGGGCGTTTGTTTGATGGTGTGGCGGCGATTCTAGGTTTATGTTATCAATTAAGTTTTGAGGGACAGGCAGCAATGCAGTTAGAATTTGCTCTTGAAGGCATTAAAACCGAAGAATATTATCATTTTTCTTTATCCGCCGACTCCCCCATAGTTATTGATTGGAATCAGATAATTTTAGGAGTTGTTGAGGATTTAGAAAAACAAGTACAAATCGGCATAATTGCCGCTAAATTTCATAATAGTTTATATGAGATTATTGTAGAAATTGCTCAGAAAATAGGTAGAGAAAAAATTCTCCTGACGGGAGGCTGTTTTCAAAATCGTTATCTGACGGAAAGAACAATTAATCGCCTACAAGCTTCGGGATTTCAACCCTACTGGCAGCAAACTGTTCCCACTAATGATGGTGGTATTAGCCTTGGTCAAATTATCGGGGCCTGTTCTCAACTCAAACAGTTCTAGATAGGATAAAATTAACTTCTTGGTTAGGATAGGCAAGAGGCAATGGGTGCATCTCACATTTGCAAAAATACCGACAATCAGCAATTATCAGTGACCCTTAAATTATTACAGACATATCAGCAGCTGCCTGTAAGCATCCCACCGAAAAACTAATGCGCTCCAGGGTTTGGGTAGGGTTGATTCATGAATCAACCCTACTATAGAGTTCTTGCATAATTAATTTTTGAGAGTGCAAAAATGAGATGCACCCAGAGGCAAGAGGTAAGAGGTAGTTATAAGCGTTAAAGATAAACCACAGAGACACAAAGAATACAGAGAGCCGATTTTTTTCTAGACTGTTAAACGATGCCACTCAACGATTTTATTGCCTACTTTCAAAATGATTGCTTGACCTAAACCCAGTTCTTGTGTCACATTAACTAGATGGGCAAAATTTTGACGAGTGATTGCTAGTCCCTGCAAACAGGCTAGAAAATCGAGACAGAGAACCGTAGAAAATTCCCAAGTTTGCCGGTAAATACGGCAATTGTCCGGTAAAAAAGCCACAAGAGTGCGAAAATGACTCAAAGCGGCTTTCTCAAAATTGGCGCTAGTGCAGTCAAAAGACGAGTGCTGATAGCTCATAAAAACTTTGCCTGATAGGGAAAGAGCAGGGTTTCCCTCAGACTAGCACTTCCCTTCTGGGGATCACCTTCCCTTTAGAATTTCTCAATAGACTGGCAAATCCCCCCAGAGGAGTATCGTTACCCGCGAGCCAATTGCTAGAAGCTAGGTTTCTTCCCAGAGATAGTGTACTGTAGATATTGATGTCCTTCCTGCTGGCAAGATAACCTATAAATTTCCCCACTCGTCCCTAGCGATAAAAGGCTGTATTTAGTCAAAAATCAAGTGTTGACTTTGATGCCAAACTTGCCTAGTAAAAAATGATCACAGCCTCAAGTTGCCGCTTAACTAATTGACTACTTAACTGATAACTGGTAACTAAAATTATGAATAATGCAATTGTCAAACCGAGAGATGTACAAGTAGCACCGATCGCCGTCGATACTTTTGTCTTTCGTTCCCGCACTTGGGACCGGTTAAAATTCGAGATCGAATACGGATTACAAAAGGGAACCACCGCCAATAGTTATCTGATTAAAGGTGAAAAGGTCGCTCTTTTTGATCCACCGGGGGAATCATTCTCGGCTATATTTTTAGAGGCTTTAACTAAAAGAATCGATCCGAAAACTATTGATTATATTATCCTCGGTCACGTTAACCCCAATCGTGCCGTCACCCTCAAGGCACTTTTAGAAATCGCTCCTCAAGTCACTTTTGTTTGTTCTAATCCGGGGGCAATTTCCCTGAAAAAAATTCTCGAAACCGAAGCATTAAATCTGTTGGTTGTCAAGGGGGAAGAAATATTAAATTTAGGGGCAAACCATCAATTAGAATTTATCCCCACTCCTAACCCCAGATTTCCCGATCAACTCTGTACCTACGACAGCAAAACCGATATTCTCTACACCGATAAATTATTCGGAGCGCACGTTTGTGGCGACCAAATTTTTGATGAGGGTTGGAGCGTTTATAACGAAGATCGGCGTTATTATTTCGATTGTCTCATGGCTCCCTATGCCAGCCAAATTAGCAACGCTTTGGAGAAATTAGCCGCTAAATCGCCCTTATTTTATGCTGTTGGTCACGGTCCTCTGGTGCGTTACGCGATGCACGAATTGACCCTTTCCTATCAACAATGGTTAGCAGTACAAAAGTCCCAAGAGTTGACAATCACCCTGATTTATGCCAGTGCCTACGGCAACACCGCCACCCTTGCTCAAGCGATCGCCATGGGGATCACGAAAGCGGGAGTAGCAGTGACGGCGATTAATGCCGAGTTCGCTGAACCGGACGAGATCAAAACGGCGATCGAAAAAAGTGTCGGTTTTATCTTTGGTTCCCCCACTTTGGGAGGACACGCACCGACTCCCATCCAAACCGCCTTGGGGATTACCCTGTCCAATGGCGATAAAAGCAAGCTGGTGGGGGTTTTTGGCTCCTACGGTTGGAGTGGGGAAGCGATCGATCTTTTGGAAGGTAAATTCCGGGATGGCGGTTATCGCTTCGGTTTTGAGCCAATTCGGGTTAAATTTAAGCCCACGGAGGCAATTTTAAAGACCTGTGAGGAAGCGGGAACCGATTTCGCTCAAGCAGTCAAAAAAGCTCGCAAAAGCAGACAACCGAAAACTAATGTTAACCAATCCCAAAGCGATCGGCGATCGCAGGCGCTGGGCCGTTTGGTGGGTTCTCTCTGTATCGTCACCTGCGAATTGGGAGAATTGCGCGGCGCCATGTTAGCCTCTTGGGTGTCGCAAGCGACGTTTACCCCCCCCGGATTGACTATTGCCGTGGCGAAAGAACGAGCGATCGAGTCTCTGCTTTATAGCGGTACGCCTTTTGTCCTTAATATCCTCCAAGAAGGACAACATATAGCTTTAATGAAGCATTTTCTTAAACCTTTTACTCCAGGAGAAGATCGTTTCGCTAATATCGAAACCACTAAAGCTGAGAACGGTGGGCCGATTCTGGCCGAAGCGCTCGCTTATCTGGAATGTCGGGTGGAACAACGAATGGAGTGCGGTGATCATTGGTTGATTTATGCGATCGCAGAAAAAGGCAGGGTTTTACACCAAGGTTTAACCGCCATCCATCATCGCAAATCTGGCAGTTATTATTAACTCATGGTGACGGGCAAGGGATCGCAAAAAACAAGGGTTTCGGCTGATCCCGAAAGTGAACAATACTCTCCCCTATCCTTCTGCTACTGTTTGTAAAACAAGATCGATAAATTTCTGGCTGTAGTATATGCCTTGTTGTTGCATCGTTTCTATGTAAGGTTTGACTGCAGCGATCTTTCCCAACTGTTTTGCTTTAATTAAAATACCGATCGAACCTGTAATTGGAATATTGAGAGATTTACACACCTGACGAGCAGCTAATTCATCGATAAGCACTAAAGAGGCTTTTTGTTCTAGTGCAAGGACGATGACTTCTGATTCTCCTCGATCTAGAGTCGGTAATAGTAAGGAAACCTGCTGTTGAGAGGCGATTTCTCGGACAGAAATCCACTGTTCTCGTAATAGATCGATCGAGCCAGTTTTGTCTTGATCGTAAGTGCTGATTTCAAGAGCTACCGCCTTAGGAATAATGATGCTTTTAACTATTTCTTGTAAAAGACCGAGTTGACCAATTCGCGCAAAAGCGATGAGGGGAGTAGCGTTACTTACAATCATCAGGCTCCAGTTTTTCTATTCCCTTTAATTCAACCGCTAACGCCGATTCGTCATAATCAAACAATACAATCCCTTTTTTAGACAAAATATCCATAAATTCTAGGCGATTAATTCTCGCTAATTCCGCCGCTTTTCCTAAAGAAAGTCGCTTTTCTTGAAAATAATAAATAGCGGCCAGAAGTTTAATTTCTTGACCGAGTTCATCAATTCCTATTTTTAAAGCGGCAAGAACATCGGGAGAAAATTCTAGATTTAATATTTCATTTTTCATTCTAAGTACCTAGTTAAAAATAAAGTTATAGTCATTTCAGATAAGTCTGATACACTCTAGACCAGTTAAACCCTTATTAACTCTAGCATTGATATTCTCAATCTTAATTGAAATGACTATAACTTTAGAGACAAGAGAACTCCGGAACAGGGAACAGAAGGGTTTCTGACTTTTTTTAAGATGCCTCTTAATTATTACAGCTTACAGCGTTTCTCATAAAGATGAAGTATAATCTGATTTGGCATCGTCTCCTGACTCCTGATTGAGGTGATTAAACCGCACAGTGCGCTATTATAGCAGCGGGCAGAAGGCAGAAGGAAAATCCTTGCCAGAACTGAATTTTAGCGATTTAGGTTGTCCTAACCAACTCGTTCTCTGCTATAAGTCTTATTAAGGGGGTGTTAGACCGATGCAGGTGAGATAGTGGCAGCAATTCTCATTTTGAAACGATTTTGCGTTGTTTCAGCGATCTAGAGATTCGTTAAGAATTATTAACCCCTCTGGGTGCAAGGGTTTTAATGTCATGAAACCTTAAAATGAGAATTGCTGATAATACCTCCCATCGACTCTACCCACTTTATATCCATTTTGTCCTTAATATCCGGCAAGAAGGACAACATATAGCTTTAATGAAGCATTTTCTCAAACGTTTTACTCCAGGAGAAGATCGTTTCGCTAATATCGAAACCACTAAAGCTGAGAACGGTGGGCTGATTTTGGCCGAAGCGCTCGCTTATCTGGAATGTCGGGTAGAACAACGAATGGAGTGCGGTGATCATTGGTTGATTTATGCGATCGCAGAAAAAGGTAAGGTTTTACACCAAGGTTTAACCGCCATCCATCATCGCAAATCCGGCAGTTATTATTAATTTGTCGTTATGATCATTTCAGGGGGTGTTTTCAGGCAGGATAACGCACCCTGATTGGTCTAATCTAATACTAAATCAGGCTACATATCAGGATAGACACTCCCGCAAGTGCAGTGACTCTTAAATTATTACAGATGTATCAGCGGCTGCGTGTAAGCATCCCACCGAAAAACTAATGCGCGGGGGGTTTGGGGGCGGCGCCACGCCCCCAACGGGGGGTTTGGGGGGTAGAACCCCCCAAAGGCTTGGATTGAGTGATAAAATCGCAAGTAATACGGCCATCCGTTGAGTATAAGCTACATATCAGGAGAGGCACTCATGCAAAAGGGGGAATAAATAATCAGTTTTTAATAACCAGATTTAGTATAAAAATATATTCTTATGAAAAGCATTGTTTTAATTGTTGGCTTTGAAACCTTTAACACCAATTTATATCGGCAATCGGGCCTGTTGGCTAGTTCTAAATGTCCCGATTTAGAAGTAAAAGTATTCAGCGATAAATCCTTGACTAGCGAACCGGAAATAGTCGAGCAAGCTTTAGCCAATGCCGACGTTTTTTTTGCTAGTTTGATCTTCGATTACGATCAAGTTACTTGGCTGCGGCAACGAGCGGCAGAGATTCCGATTCGCTTAGTTTTTGAGTCTGCTTTAGAGTTAATGAGTTTAACCCGTTTGGGAGAATTTGCCATCGGGGATAAACCAAAAGGAATGCCAAAACCAATTCAATTTATCTTAAGTAAATTTTCCAGTGGCAAGGAAGAAGATAAGTTAGCCGGTTATCTCAGTTTCCTCAAAACTGGTCCGAAACTGCTGAAATTTATTCCCGCTAAAAAAGTTCAAGATTTGCGTAATTGGTTAATTATTTACGGTTATTGGAATGCGGGAGGAACCGAAAATGTTGCCGCTATGTGTTGGGTAATTGCCCAAAAATATCTAGGATTAAAAGTACGGGAAATACCCGAAGTTATCGAAACTCCCAATAAGGGACTATTACACCCCGATTATCAGGGTTATTTTCTCACTCCCCAAGAATATTTGACTTGGTATAAAAAAAATAAATCTCTTGATAAACCAGTGGTGGCACTGCTGCTTTATCGGAAGCACGTTATCAGTAAACTACCCTATATTAATCAATTAATCCGTCATTTTGAAACGGCTAATTTAATTCCCCTACCCGTGTTTATTAACGGAGTAGAAGGCCATACAATTGTTCGGGATTGGTTAACCACAGACTACGAAATTCAGCAAAGAAAAAAAGGAATCATTGAAACTCCTTCTTTAAGTGAAGATGCGGTGACAGTAGATGCAATTGTCTCGACGATTGGCTTTCCTTTGGTGGGGGGTCCTGCGGGTTCTATGGAAGCAGGAAGACAGGTAGAAGTGGCTAAACGAATTCTGTCCGCTAAAAATATTCCTTATCTTATCGCTGCCCCTTTATTGATTCAAGATATTTATTCTTGGACAAGACAGGGAATCGGTGGTTTACAGAGTGTGGTTCTATACGCTTTACCTGAATTAGATGGAGCAATTGATACAATTCCTCTGGGGGGATTAGTGGGGGAAACTATCTATTTAATCCCCGAAAGATTACAGCGTTTAACTGGACGTTTAAACAGTTGGATTAAGTTACATAAAACCCCTCCGCAAGAACGGAAAATAGCCATCATTCTCTATGGATTTCCCCCGGGTTATGGGGCAGTTGGTACGGCTGCTTTGTTAAATGTTCCCCGGAGTTTAGTTAAGTTTTTACAAGCTTTACAAGCGCAGGGTTATAATGTGGGAACAATTCCCGAAGACGGGGAAGAAATTATTCAAAAAGTTAAATTTGCCGATGATGAAAATCTCTCTAAACAAAATCGTTTATCGATAGAAACTTTAGAAAATTGGCTAGGTTATCTGTTAACTTCTCGCATTGAAAAACACTGGAAATCTCTGAAAGATGCGGGGATAAAAACTATTGGCGATCAGTATCATTTAGGGGGTATTGAGTTAGGTAATATCTGGATTGGAGTGCAGCCACCTTTAGGAATTGCTGGGGATCCGATGCGGTTAATGTTTGAAAAAGATTTAACTCCTCACCCTCAGTATGCAGCCTTTTATCAGTGGTTGCAAAAAGATTTTAAGACCGATGCTATCGTTCATTTTGGTATGCACGGAACCGTCGAATGGCTGCCCGGTTCACCCCTAGGAAATACCGGTTATTCTTGGTCAGATATTTTATTAGGAGATTTACCGAATTTATATATTTATGCCGCTAATAATCCCTCGGAATCTATCCTAGCTAAACGTCGCGGTTATGGGGTGTTAATTTCCCATAATGTGCCTCCCTACGGACGAGCGGGATTATATAAAGAATTGATGATTTTGCGAGATTTGATTGCCGAGTTTCGAGAAAATCCTGAGAAAAATTACGCTTTAAGAGATAGTATCCTGCAAAAGATTATTGATACAGGTATCTCTAAAGATTGTCCTTTTCTGGAAGCAGAAAAACAGGGAATAGAATTCACTTTAGAAAATGCCAAATTATTTAGCCGCTATGCACTAACCGATTATTTTGTCAAGGTGTATAATTACTTACAAATCGTCGAACAAAGACTATTTTCTTCGGGTTTACACACCCTAGGAACTGCTCCCAATCAGGAAGAATTAAAAGGTTATCTTGACGCTTATTTCACCGATTTATCTGAGCGAGAATTTCAGCAAATTATCGCTGACGAAGCAACCAATGAAAAGCTTAAAGAAGGCATTGCTATTAAAAATTTATTAGGACAAAATAGCGAAGAATTAACTAATCTTTTGCGGGGATTAAATGGGGAATATGTACCACCGGCACCGGGGGGTGATTTACTCCGGGATGGTGCGGGAGTTTTACCCACAGGACGCAATATACACGCTTTGGATCCCTACCGGATGCCTTCCCCCGCAGCCTACACTCGCGGACGAGAAATCGCCAAAAAACTGCTACAACAAAACTTAACCGAAAAAGGAAAATATCCCGAAACTGTAGCAGTTTTACTCTGGGGATTGGATGTGATTAAAACTAAGGGTGAATCCCTGGGTATTCTCTTAGAATTAGTCGGTGCGGAACCAGTGAAAGAGGGGACAGGAAGAATTGTCAGGTATGAATTAAAACCTCTAGGGGAAATTGGACACCCGCGCATCGATATTTTGGCTAATTTATCGGGAATTTTTCGCGATACTTTTATCAATATTATCGAGTTATTGGATGATTTAATGCAGCGGGCAGCTGAGATAGAAGAATCGGAAAATGATAATTATATCCGTAAGCACTATTTAGCCTTAAAAAGTCAAGGAATTGACAATGCCAGCGCTCGTTTATTTTCCAATCCTGCCGGGGATTTTGGCTCTTTAGTTAATGACCAAGTAGTGGAGGGAAATTGGGACAATGACAACGAATTAGCGAAAACTTGGGAAAAGCGTAATGTTTTTAGTTATGGTCGTCAAGATAAGGGACAAGCGCGGCCAGAAGTGCTACAACAGTTATTAAAAACCAGTGAAAGTATTATCCAAGAAATTGACTCGGTAGAATACGGTTTAACCGATATTCAGGAATACTACGGCAATACAGGAGGATTAAAATTAGCCGCAGAAAAACAAAGCGGTAAACGGGTGATGACGAGTTTTGTCGAGAGTTTTTCCAATGATACAACTCCCCGCAAATTAGAGGAGGTTTTGCGCTTAGAATACCGCAGTAAATTACTCAATCCTAAATGGGCCAATGCCATGGTTAATCAAGGTTCCGGTGGGGCCTACGAAATCTCCCAAAGAATGACCGCTTTAATTGGTTGGGGCGGTACGGCTAATTTTAGTGACGATTGGGTGTATGATCAGGCAGCCGATACCTACGCTTTTGATACAGAAATGGCGGAAAAATTGCGTCAAGCTAATCCCGAAGCTTTCCGTAATATTGTCGGTAGAATGTTAGAAGCACAGGGTCGCGGTTTTTGGCAAGCAGACCCCGACAAATTAGAGAAATTACAGGAATTATATCAATTGACCGATGAAAAATTAGAAGGGGTTACTTAGGTTTTTTAGGCTGCATCTCATTTTTGTCAATCTACCAAGTTGGGATTTTTACGGGGACACTCTCGGCTAAAATCGGTCATTACTTCCGATTTTACCACTCAATCCAAGCCTTTGGGGGGTTCTACCCCCCAAACCCCCCGTTGGGGGCGTGGCGCCGCCCCCAAACCCCCCGCGCATTAGTTTTTCGGTGGGATGCTTACACGCAGCCGCTGACCCATCTGTAATAATTTAAGAGTCACTGATAATTGCTGATTGTCGGTATTTCTGCAAATGTGAGATGCACCCGGGTTTTCATCGCAACAGGGAATCCTGATGATAATCTGATTTTCCTCCTGTTTTACTCAGCAGACGGATATTTTCAATCAGGATTGATTTTTCTAACGCTTTAGCCATATCGTATAAAGTCAAGGCTGCCACAGATACCGCCGTTAAAGCTTCCATTTCTACCCCAGTTTCCGATTTTGTCACCACTTCTGCCCGAATTTCGTAGCCGGGTAACTCTGCTTTCGGGATAATCTGAACATTGATTTTTTGCAGGGGTAAGGGATGGCAAAGGGGAATTAAGGAGGAAGTTTGTTTGGCCGCCATAATTCCTGCTAGTCTGGCCGTCCCTAAAACGTCACCTTTGGGCGCATTTCCCTGTTCTATGGCTTCAAAAGTCGTTTTTAGCATTCTCACTTGTCCTAGGGCGATAGCAGTGCGTTTAGTGGGCATTTTCTCCGATACATCCACCATCTGGGCCTCGCCTTGGCTGTCGAGATGAGATAATTTTTCTTTACCCTCTTGCGTCATTGAATGAACCTGTGCTATAGTAGTTTACTGTTGAGAAAAACAAGGGCTTGTAGCTTAGTGGATTAGAGCGTGTGGCTACGGACCACAAGGTCGGGAGTTCGAGTCTCTCCAAGCCCGTTACATACAATGGCATATACTACAGGAATTAGGAACCATAGGTTCCTAATTTCTTTGGTTTTTTGCCCCATCTTCCCACTTTCCTATACTTTTTAAACAGGATTTAGTATCATCAGCCAGTTTTGCTGGAGTATTTTTTACCCTCAAACAGTGAAAGAAACTAAACTTTTAGGATTGTATAATACTAAATCTGGTTATTAAAAACTGATTATTTATTCCCCCTTTTGCCTTTTGCCTCTTGCCTTTTGCCTGTCCTTATAAGTAACCTATGCTCAACGGATTTAGTATAATATGAATTCTCCTGCACCTGTGCCGACACCCTTTCAAGTTGCTTTAGAGCGTTACCAGAATGCTCTAAATTATTTAGATACTTCTCATAATAAATCTCTGAAAAAAGCACAGGCTTTAGAAATTATTGCCGCCAGAGATGCTCTTCATAAACAAATGGAAGCTGAGGCGGAAATTTCCGTTGATATGTCGTCAAAAATAATCGCACAAGATGCTAGATTAAAACAGAAAAGTTACAAAATTACTCAAGTTCTTGACTTAGCTGAATATCGGGAGACTTTACCTATTTCTGCTCAGGCTTGGTGGTGGCATTTAGAAAGTAGGGAATCTCTGCATCCTTGCAATCGCTTTGATTGGCTATTGAGAAGCGGTAAGCTGGTTTTATTAGGGGTTAATTTTACATTAATCGGAACGATTGCTACTCGGTTTCTTGGTGGTGGCTCAGGTTTGCTAGAAGTAGGGGGTGTGATATTTTCGACTTTTATTTCTTTGTTACAGGCTCAAAATGCGCTGACACAGGAGCGACAAAAGAGTTTTGTTAAGTTAATGAAATTTCTGAGGATTGCTGAATATTGGCATGAAAAAGTACAGTTTTTGGTAACAGTAATAATTTTTGCCTTACTATTAAGCATTTGGTTACATTTCTCTTGGTTTTCTGAGCTTTATAAGCAAGAAGGCAACCGTTTACAATCTCCTCCGCCAGCAAGTCAAGAATTTCCTAATTTAGCTTCAGCCGAAGAGAAGTATTTAAAAGCAATTGAGTTAGATCCAGATAATCTAGATGCTCATTATAAGTTGGCAACACTTTATGAAGAGTTACAGGATTTGACTAATGGGAAAAAACACTATTTAATTGCGGCAAAAGGTGGTTTTATAGATGCTTATAATAATCTCGCTTATTGGTATCTGCGAGATGATAAGAATGCAGAAGCGGTAGAGTTACTGGAAAAAGCTAAGAGATTATTAGCAGAAAAAGATGAAAAACTAGACCAATTTACTGAAGAGGAGAAACGCAATTTAGCATTACAAAAATATAGTATTTATAAAAATCTAGGCTGGGCCAGATTTAAGCAAAATCGCAGTGAAGATGCAGTTCCTAATCTTTTAGTTGCTATTGGTATCGCTGAAAATCCAGCTTATCAGAAATTTATCCGCAATCCCGGTGCTGCTTTTTGTATTTATGCTCAACTTTTAGAAAAAGAAGACAAGAAATTATCTCAGGAAAATTGGCGTAAATGTCTTAAATTAGCCGAAGGGAGGGAAATTAATACGGAGGAGGAGCAATGGTTATATGAAGCGAGGAAAAAATTAAAGTGAAGTAAAGTTTAGTGACTATTCTCTGAGTAATGCGCTAAATCCTTCTTGCTGAAAATGCTTATCAAAGGTTAATATTTCAGAGATTTCCAGTTGTCTCATAATCTGCATGGAAGCACAATCAGTTAAACTGTATCCTTTATCTAATCGTCTTTGGTAAAAATCAAAAGCTTGCTGAAATTGTTCACTGGTTTGGGGAATGATTTCTATAGTAGAATCGTTTTTCAAATCGTTGGTTAAGTTAATAGCAGATTGGCGTAGATAATCTCCTCTTCCTGACAATGCGTTAAGTAATTCTGTCAAAATCATTTCGCTAGTAATTCCTGTAAATTTTCCTAGTCTTACTGTCATTAGTGTGGCAAGTTCATGGAGATTGTCTCTATAATCAGCGAGTGCTTGCAAATAGGATGTATCTAAGAAAATTTTTCTCATTCTTCCTCATCTTCTCTTGGTGCGCCGTACATATAGTGTTCAAAATTACGCGCAAAGTCTGTAGGTAAGTGTTTTCGCCATTCTGACTGGGGAACAAGTGCGCCAATTTCTGCAATTCTTTGCCAAAAAGGTTTTTTGCGGAATTCGGGATCAGCTTGAAGTTGAGCGAATTTTGCTTGTAATTCAGCTATTGTCGGAAGTTCCTCTATTGTCGGAATTTCTTCTGTGCGAGTGGGATTGTTTGGGGGATTCATAATCATTTAGTGGGATTGGTTTACTACATATATTATAACTTTGAATTGACGTTAGTTCTGTGTTTGTTATTTTTCCTCATCTTCTCTTGGTGCGCCGTACATATAATGTTCCGCGTTACGCGCAAAGTCTCTGGGAAAGTGTTTTCGCCATTCTGATTGGGGAACAACGTTACCAATTTCTATAATTTTTTGCCAAAAAGGTTTTGCTAAAAATTCTGGGTCATTTTCTAGTGCATCCCATTTAGCATCGAGTTCTTCCATTGATAACTCAGGCTCTTCGGATGTGTTAGAGGTTGAATGATTGTTTAAGTTAGTCATGATTAAAGTTTCCTTAGTGATAATAGGTTACTTTTATTATAGCATTTTCAAGTTGGATTGAGGTACGGAGATTATCGAGGGTAATTAACCACAGAGACACAAAGAACACAGAGATTATTCACCGATGTTATAATTTATAATGATGATGGCAAGAGAGCCGAATGTTTAACTGAAAGCTTGACATTATTTTATGTACAGACTATATTATATTTATGGAATAGAATATTATATTTGATCCAGATTTTAGGTTCTGGTTTTATCAACAAGAACAGGGACTTCAAAATGAAGTATTTGCTGTTTTAACTGTATTGATGAAACTTAAACCAGCACTGGGGAGACCACGAGTTGATACCATTGAAGGAGCTTCTTTTAAGAATATGAAAGAGCTTCGTATTCAGTATAAAGGTGAACCTTGGCGTGTTTTATTTGCCTTTGATCCTCATCGACAAGCAATTTTACTTGTTGGGGGGAACAAGTCAGGTAACAAAAGATGGTACAAAGAAAATATTCCTATAGCAGATCAACGTTATCAAAAATATCTGGAAAAACTTAAGGAAGAAAAGTCATGAAAGAATATACCAACTTCTCGGAAGAATTTAATAAACTTTGTGGAGAACGACAAGCAATTATTAAAGCAAGAGCTTCCCAAATTTATCTGGAGGAACTTACGCTTAAGTATTTGCAGGAAAAACTAGGTTTATCTTTATCAGAATTGGCAGAGCATCTTGAAGTACAGCAATCAATAGTACCTAAACTTAAACAAGAGCAAAATCTAGAGCTAAATACACTGCGCGAAGTAGTTAACGCCTTAGGTGGAACTGTCGAAATTATTGTCAAAATTCCCAACAAAGAACCTATAATTATTGGTGACTATTCAGAAACGAAGTGTAATTAACCACAGAGACACAGAGGACAGGGAGATTATTTGCCAATGTTATAATTTGTACTCAATAATAAAGGTGTTCGCTTTTGGAACACAATATTTAAGATGGAATTAACGGGAAGACTCCATGAACGCTATAAAGCAAAAATCTTAAATTGGTAAAAGTCTAATCCGAAAAATACGATCTGTCACTGACACAATTGCTCCCGTCTTTAATGCTTTTGTACAATCTCGTAAAACTATAGTTAAACGCTGATTAATTAGATTGTAGTTTTCATTGCCTAAACGGAATAGGATGACACTTGGTAAATTATCACCACTAATAGCGAGAAGTTGAGAAAAATCTAGATCGACAGTTAAAATTATCCGCTTTTCTCTTTTTGCTTTGGCAAGAATTTACTGATCAGATAAAGTTTGTAAGCCTTCATCTCGAAGATGAACGACATCATAAACTTGTTCTCTTAACCATGAGACTGTACGCAGAGAAATCCCCATATCGGCTAGAAACTCTATCTCCATTGCTCGATTAATTCAAAATAATGAACTTGTTCTCTGGCTAACCAAGAAGCATATAATAAACATTGGTGAATATCTTCTCTTTCTAGGTCAGGGTATTCCTCTAAGATTTCCTCTATCGGCTTTTCGTTAGCAAGTAGATTAAGAATTAAAGAAACAGGAATACGCATTCCTCGAATACAGGCTTGACCTGCCATAATTTTGGAGTTAAAAGTAATTCGGTCTAATTGTTTTAAGGTCATATAGTTTCCAGAAATATGAAGATGATACCTGTGGTAATTTTATTATAGCTAATTCTATAGTTGCGAGTGGAAGTGGGAAATTACTCCTTCAGTGAGGGTGCAAAGCTTGTCTCCAACCCCATAGAGAAGATTAGGGAATGGTGAGGTTTTAAGTTGTAGTAGTATAGTATAACAAGTTAGACGAGAAAACGGGTTTTTTCAAAAAACCCGTTTTCTGAAATCGCACCGGATGAGGACGAAAGTTCAACAACGAACCTAATTAAAGCCAAACCCCAATTGATTCAACCCATGAATAAATTTCTCAAACTCTTTACTCCCATTTCCCTGATATTAATTACGGTAGGATTTCCGGCGGCGACTTTTAGCAACACTGTTGGAGTTAACACGATTTTTCAGGTAAAAGGGAAAGTTACCGTTAAAAAACCACAATGGAAAAAACCCCTTCCCGCTTCTGTCGGACTTACCCTCAGTTTTGATGATAAGTTAGAAGTGGCAGCTAACGCTTCCGTTAAGGTTTATTGTAGTAATCTCAAGCAGTGGACGGTTAAAACAGGAAAGTATATTGTTTCTAGTGGCTGTCCTCGGGGAAATCCTGTGATTTCACTTCCCAATATTAATAATACAACCCTCCGTCCAACAGGAAATAAAGAGAAAGTTTTAGCAAAATTACCTTATCTAATTACTCCTCGTGAAACGAATATTATTACCAATCGTCCTTCACTGCGGTGGAATGCTGTTCCGGGTGTAACTAATTATACTATCAAAATAGATGGGGTTAATTGGGAAACGCAGACAAATAAAACTGAAATAGTCTATCCCGGTGAACCTCCTCTGGAAGCAGGAAAGCGATATCGAGTAACCATAGAAGCTGATAATGGTGCGTCTTCTAGACGTGATGATGAAAACGTCGGGTTTAGAGTATTAGATGAACAGACTCAAAAAACGGTTTTAGATGCTGTTAAAACTGTTCAACAGCAGCAATTATCCCCAGAGGAAGCAGGGTTAGTTTTAGCGCATCTTTATCGAGGTTATGGGTTGTATGGGGATGCGGTTGAGGTATTAGAAGGATTGGTGAAGCAAAATAGTCAGGTTGCTACCGTTTATCAACTGTTAGGGGATACTTACCTTAAGATAGGGTTGCCTCAGTTGGCAAAAAAACCTTATGAAAAAGCGTTAAAACTGGCAACAAATACGCAGAATTTGTCAGTGCAAGCGGAGATACAAGCGGGTTTAGGAATAGCTTATCGTCTCTTGGGAAATAAGGATGAGGCGATACAGTGGTTAACTAAGGCGAAGGGGACTTACAATCAGTTAGGGGATATTTCGCAGGTTCAGGAATTGGCTAAAACAATTAATGACATTTTAAGGAGGGAGTAAGGATGAAAGTTAAATTATTGATGATGGCGGCTGCGGTTGCGGGAGTGATGGGATTATCGGGAGTCATCTTAACCCCAACGGTGGGACAAAGAACTTTAGCACAGCAATCAGAATCTAGTGTGGCTGATAGTTCCTCAATTGAAGGAAAGTTAGACAGCAATAGCCAAACCATGGAAGATGAGAGTTATTTCAATGTCCATACTTTTCAAGGAAAAGCAGGAGAACCGTTAATTATTGATTTGACTAGCAAGGATTTTGATGCTTATCTCATTTTGGTTGACCCCAATAATAACAAGATTGCCGAGAATGATGATGGGGGAGATGAGAATAATGCCAGAATTGTCTTGACTCTACCTGTAACGGGAACTTACACCCTTATTGTCAATTCAGCTAAAGCAAAAGAATCCGGTAGTTACGTCTTGAGTTGGCGGGAAGCAACGGAAAGAGATATTGCCTTAGCCGAAGCAGAGAGGCTAAATCAGCAAGTTATTCAATTGTATCAGCAGGGGAAATATAACGAGGCGATTCCTCTAGCAGAACAAGCTTTAGCTATTCGTAAAAAGGTACTTGGAGACAACCATCCCG
The DNA here is from genome assembly GCF_020246405.1 of Microcystis sp. M083S1. Taxonomy (NCBI): domain Bacteria; kingdom Bacillati; phylum Cyanobacteriota; class Cyanophyceae; order Chroococcales; family Microcystaceae; genus Microcystis; species Microcystis sp. M083S1. The sequence goes on along the minus strand of NZ_JADBTB010000185.1, from coordinate 3,961 downwards.
ATACCGCACAAAGTCTCAACAATTTGGCAGAACTTTACACAGTTCAAGGAAGATACAGCGAAGCCGAACCCCTCTACAAACAAGCCTTAGCTATCATCAAACAACAATTAGGAGACAACCATCCCTATACCGCCACCAGTCTCAACAATTTGGCATTACTTTACCAGTCTCAAGGAAGATACAGCGAAGCCGAACCTCTCTACAAAGAAGCCTTAGCTATCAGGAAACAACAATTAGGAGACAACCATCCCGATACCGCCGCCAGTCTCAACAATTTGGCAGAACTTTACAGAGTTCAAGGAAGATACAGTGAAGCCGAACCCCTCTACAAACAAGCTTTAGCTATCTGGAAAAAACAATTAGGAGACAACCATCCCGATACCGCCATTAGTCTCAACAATTTGGCAGGACTTTACGAGTCTCAAGGAAGATACAGCGAAGCCGAACCCCTCTACAAACAAGCTTTAGCTATCAGGAAACAACAATTAGGAGACAACCATCCCTCTACCGCCACCAGTCTCAACAATTTGGCAGGACTTTACCAGTCTCAAGGAAGATACAGCGAAGCCGAACCCCTCTACAAAGAAGCCTTAGCTATCATCAAACAACAATTAGGAGACAACCATCCCCTAACCGCAGCCAGCCTCAACAATTTGGCAGGACTTTACTGGTCTCAAGATGACATTCCTCAAGCCATTAATTATCTCAGCCAAGGACTTGCAGTAGAAGAATACAACCTCTTAGAAAATCTAAAAATGGGGGATGACAAGCAAAAACAAGATTATATGGCAAAGGTTTTAGGGACGACTAATTCGGTGATTTCCCTCAATCTTCAAGCTGTACCGAATAACCCAGAAGTAACCCGTCTCGCCTTGAAAACTATCTTAGAACGTAAAGGACGAATTTTAGATGTTTCAACCAATAGCTTACAAATTCTCCGACAACGTACTGATGACCCCGAAAGTCAACAATTATTGACTCAACTGATTGAAGTTCGGACTCAACTATCTAATCTGACTTTTAAAAAGCCTGAAGATATTAAAAACCCAGAAATTTACCGTCAACAAATTAACGAAGTTACCGAAAAAGCAAAAGAAATAGAGGGTAAAATCGGTGTTCGTAGTGCCGAATTTCGTAGCCTATCCCAACCCATTACCCTGGAAGGGATTCAAAAGCTAATTCCTGCTGATGCTGCTTTAGTTGAAATAGTCCGCTATCAACCTTATAATCCTAAAGCGCCTGAAAATCAACGCTTTGGCAATCCTCGTTATGCTGTTTATATTCTCTATCCCAATGGTGACATCAAAGCCAAGGATTTAGGGGAAGCTAAACCGATTGATGACAAATTAATTTACTTTCGTGACAATCTTGCAGACGCAGAAACTCCTCTCCCTCAACTGCAAAAATCAGCGCGTAAACTTGATGAGACATTGATGCAGCCTATCCGTCAATTATTAGGCAATACTAAAACAATTCTGCTTTCTCCTGATGCTGCACTTAATTTAATTCCCTTTGAAGCTTTAGTAGATGAAAATAATCAATACTTAGTGGAAAATTATCATATTACTTATCTCACTTCTGGACGGGATTTACTGCGCCTTAAAGATAAATTTGCCAGTCAACAATCGCCGCTTATTGTAGCTGATCCTTTCTACGGTAAAGCAGGGGAAAAAGTCGCTCTCACTCGTTCCATAGACCTGTCTGAGTTTACTTTTCCCGGTCTTCCGGGTACAGAACAAGAAGCTAAAGCAATTAAAAATCTCTTACCTCAAGCCACTGTTTTAACGGGTTCTCAAGCCACAGAAAACGCCGTCAAACAAGTTAAAAAACCGAATATTCTCCACATCGCTACTCATGGTTTTTTTAAACCAGAAAGCAATGTGATTGAGAATCCTTTATTGCGTTCTGGGTTAGTTTTAGCAGGAGTTACAATCGGTCAAAGTGCAGGAGATGATGGGGTTTTGACTGCTTTAGAAACTACCAATTTAAACTTAGTCGGAACCAAATTAGTTGTGCTTTCTGCTTGCGATACGGGGAAAGGAGATATTAAAATCGGTCAGGGAGTTTATGGATTGCGCCGCGCTTTAGTTATAGCAGGTAGTGAAAGCCAATTAATTAGCCTTTGGAAAGTATCTGATGATGCGACTAAAGATTTAATGGTCGCCTATTATGGACGCTTACAAAAAGGAGAAGGACGCAGTGAAGCTTTACGACAAATTCAACTAGGAATGCTCAAGGGTGAAAAGCAAAAACATCCTTTTTATTGGGCCAGTTTTATTCCTTCTGGTGATGCAACTTCGATGGAGTTTAGTTCATATCCATAAACATAATGCAATATTTGCTATCACCCAACTAAAAATCATGAAAAATACTGTCACTCTAGAAGAAATACTCCAATTAGCCAAGCAACTTTCCTCATGCGAGGGTGTGGCCTGTGGAAAATCTCGATCGCCTGTTGGTTCGAGGCTGTAATTGGTTAAAAAACTATTTGATTGTCAATCCTCAAATGCTGGCTAAATTATCGACCTGCCAAACTGCTGACCTCACCCAGTCTATTGCGAGTATTTTAATGGAACAAAGCGAAGCCTTAGCCAAATAAGGCAAAATCAACGAAGCAATTGAAGGCTTTAAAATCGCCCAAAAGTGGAATCCTAGCCTCCGTTTTGATCCCGTCAGCCGCGCCAACCAACTCGCCAACGACGCTAAAAAGGGAAAATAAAGTCAAAAGTCAAAAGTATAATCTGAGAGAGAAGGAGAAAAGAGAAAAAATGAACCCAAAAATTGACCATAGATCAAAAGGATTTCAGCCCTTAGTTTGACAATTATTGGAGAGGTCTAGTGTAGTGGCACAAGCAACCTGCGCCCTCTGGATATCTTAGCAATTGTCTATAATGCAAAAGTAGCTACAAGACTTCCTATTATGAAGGAACTCAAACTCATCTCTCATCACTCCGGCTCCCTCAAACCTCTAATCGAAGGCGCAATCGCTGAAGCCCTACGTTCCACTGAAGCGGGTATCCAGCGTACCGAACAACGACTGCGAGAATTTGAGGACAAATATCAACTGTCCACAGCAGAATTTCTGCATCGCTACGAAAACGACGAATTTCAGGAAACCCTGGAACTTGACGAATGGATTGGCGAATTGCGAATGCTACAATGCCTACAGGAAAAAGCAGAAAGACTCAGAGGAATTGAATTTGTTAATTGAAGATTATTTTCAACAGATTTAAACAATTATCGCAACCTGTTCAGTAATAAAATTTTTTACGCTAGATTGTGAAAAACGCGATAGTTATGAAGGATTTATTCGAGCCGAAATTAAATTCATTGATAATTCAGTTCTGCATATTCGAGAGTTTGTCAATATCGAAACAATTATTAATCGTAATATGTACGCTTATCAGTATATGAATACCATGAATACCTTAATTTTCCGTTATGATAATACTCCACATCATAAAAAGCTGAACCTCCCAACCTATCCCCATCACAAACATGACAGCAGTGAAGAAAATGTAATCTCGTCCGCTGCTCCAACACTCTTAGAAGTTCTTCAGGAAATTACCGCCAGAATCAGGATTTTTCTATGAATGAACTAAAAGGAATCAGTATCAATAAACTGATTGAATATCTTTCCACCAACACTTTAGCCGAATTTAATGCCTATACTAGATTTAAGGAAATGGCAGCTAATGGCAACCCAGAAGAAGGATTGAAAATCTTGGCTAAATTTGATAAGTAGGTAGGCGTTAAAAGTTATCAGATGCCCCCCTTATTAAGGGGGGATTAAAGGGGGGACTAAGGGGGGATCGGCACCCCCCTTATCAAGGGGGGCAGGGGGGATCGGCACCCCCCTTATCAAGGGGGGCAGGGGGGATCGGCACCCCCCTTATCAAGGGGGGCAGGGGGGATCGGCACCCCCCTTATCAAGGGGGGCAGGGGGGATCAAACCTAAAAT
>NZ_JADBTB010000184.1:0-27591 GCF_020246405.1 Microcystis sp. M083S1 | reverse complement strand
GGAAACCATCTATCTATTTCGATGTAATTTCTCCCATACCAACGGCATTTATAGGCTAATTGTCGGGTTATTTCTCCCCAGCTTACATCAGATATTGCCTGAGATAATTTCGGGTTTTTGACCATATTCTTGACGGCTAAATTCTCAACCACAATCGTTTGGTTTTCACGAACTAATTGAGTGGTTAGCTTATGTAAATGGTCTTTTCTACTATCGGTGATTTGAGCGTGAATTCTGGCTACTTTGATTCTTGCTTTTTCCCGATTTTTTGAGCCTTTCTGTTTTCTAGAAAGATTTTTTTGTGCTTTTCGCAACCTCTGATAATGTTTCTTAAAACGCTTAGGATTAGATACTTTATCGCCATCGCTGGTAATTACTAAACTACTAATTCCTAAGTCAATTCCGATGGCTTTATCTGTTACTGGTAGAGGCTTAATACTTGGGTCATCAAATCTAATTGAGATATGCCAACGTCCTGATGGATGTAGCCTGACTGTTACTGTACTTGGGTCACAGCTTTCTGGGATTTGTCTTGACCATCGAATAGGTAAAGGTTCTGTGCATTTAGCTAAATAGATTTGTTTGTCTTTAAATTTAAAAGCAGATTTGGTAAATTCGGCACTTCCTCCTTGATGTTTTTTCTTAAAGTTAGGATACTTATTACGACCAGCAAAGAAGTTAGTAAAAGCTGTTTGTAAATGTCTTAACCCTTGTTGTAAGGGTACACAGCTTACTTCATTGAGAAAGTTTAATTCTTCTTGTTTTTTCCAATCGGTCAACATTGAAGAAGTTTGAACATATCCTACTCTTTCTTGTCTTTCATACCAAGCTTGTGTTCTGACATGGAGAGCTTTGTTGTAAACTAATCTTACACAGCCCAAAGTGCGCCGCAATAGCGACTCTTGTTCGGGTGTTGGGTAAAATCGGTAAGAATAGGCTTTTTCCATGTCTCACATTTTAGCATATATTTTGTAAATGCGCTAATATTTAACAGTAAAGCCGTCGTAGAACGACGGGGTTTCAGACCCAAATTTTCGATGAGGCCTCCCATGAATAGGATAGATGCTCCCAACCTCTTGACTATTATTTATGTCCTGGTGGATGACTGGTATCAAGAACAGGGATATCGCTTGACTCCCATGCTGCCTGGACCTGAGCCTAGTTTCAGAGATAGTGAAATGTTGACCTTTTGGTTTATTCCCCGAACGCTCCCGCAGTAGAATCCGTATTGCAGTTCATTCAAGGCAACAATATCCTAGCCGACAAGGGGTTTATTGGTAAGTAGTCGTGCAAAATTAATTTCCTAGTAAAGATAGGCAAAAGGCAAGAGGCAAAAGGCAAGAGGGGGTTAGATATGTGTAATTAGGGTTTGCTGAATAAATCTAAAAACCTTGTTGGATAAGACTTTTAGACTTGTTTTTACTCAAAAAGTGCCAGCCGTTGCGGGGATCGGGGGGAAAATTCAGGTACTTTTTCCCTGAAAATTAGGTAATTGACTGCCTCAAAATCGGTAAAACCCCACACCCCACACCCCACACCCCACACCCTGCCCCCAGGAAAAGCTTTTTCAGCAAACCCTAATTAATTTTGCTTAGGTACTTAAATCGAAATCCGCTAGTTTTACTCGATGGCTTTCTCGGCGCGCTCCCCTATAGTATATATGTATGGGGGAAGTTCAGCTAAAACGCGGTTGAGAAGCTGGGCAACCTTGTATGTTATTAAATTATGTAATAACATGATATGTAGTAAACCTTGCCTAAAATCATGAGTAACAAACAATACAATCTAACCTGGGCTAGAATAGGCAATGCTTCAGGTTTCCGTCTGAGTGCCAGTTTTTTTAAGGATAATCCCCAATTCAAAGAAGCTAAAGGTGCTGTTGAAGTTATCAGCCCTGATACCTTATTAGTCCGCTTACAGCCTCAATCTGTAGAACAGGAGGAAGATGAACTGATGCTGAGTTTATTCTTAGATTTTCTGACCAAGCAAGCCCTATTAAATCCTGATGCTGAGTTAGAAGCTTATACGGAAGCGATGGCAGCGGTCGATGAAGAGTTGATGACAGGAGTAGAACTTGATAGTTAACGGTTGGCGAATCTACTTTATTAAAAGACTTTTTGGGCAACAACGCCGCGATTTACAAGTTGAGGTTCGTAAACTAAAAAACACCTTGCCAACAGAAGCATACCGTACTCATTCTACAGTCAAACTCTACAGGGCGATTATGGTCGCCATTAAAGAAAAAATCCCTCTCGACCCTTTTGCTTCCCATTTTGCTCTGACTGGGGCGCTCAAGCATTACGGAAGAGTCAAAAAGATGGGACTACCTGACCGTTATCGCTTATTCTTTCGGGCTATACAAACCGAGGAGTATAAAGCAATTTTTGTTTTATGGCTAGGCTATCCTCGCAAACAAGGGGATAAAAATGATTGTTATAAAGCCTTCACAAAAATGGTTGAGCGAGGTGATTTTCCCAATTCTCTTGACGCTTTAATCCTTGATAGCCAAGAAGATTAGCTAGTGATAAGGTGGTTGAAAAAGCGATCGTAACCCACAGATACACTTTCAACTGCGCCTCCACAGAAAGATTGCGATCTAACATTAGCATGAGATCGATGATCGCACTAAGATGATATGATAGTAGTGCATTTTCCTAATTATTGATGATTAAGAGTTTTGCATCTAAGGAGACAGAGCAGGTATTCAAACGTAAATTTTCACGAAAATTACCTCAAGATATTCAACGAAATGCTCGGAGAAAGCTAGAAGTTTTAGACGCGGCCGAAACTTTACAGGATTTATGCATTCCTCCATCTAATCGGTTGGAAAAACTCTCAGGAGATAGAAAAAATCAGCATAGTATCCGAATTAACGATCAGTGGCGGATCTGTTTTATTTGGAAAAATGGCAACGCCTACAATGTAGAAATAGTCGATTATCATTAATTGTTACTCAATAATCATGACTGAGAAAAAATTATTAGCCCCCATTCATCCTGGTGAGATTCTGTTAGAAGAATTTCTCAAACCGATGGAAATTAGCCAAGAACGTTTGGCAGAAGATCTTAATGTACCAATAGAGCAAATCAAGGAAATTATCGAGGAAAAGCGAGGAATTACTGCCGATATTGCCTTAAGGCTTTCTCGTTATTTTGGTATGTCTGAAAGGTTCTGGATGAATCTTCAAACAAGGTATGATATTGAAGTAGAAAAAGATAGGCTCAGAGAACGTTTAGAGAAGGAAGTAAAAGTCTATGCTGCTTCACAAGCACTGTAGCATAACCGAAAAAATAGGGGAAGAATAATAATTTTAACCCCCCGTAGGGTGGATTAGCGCAGCGTAATCCACCATTACATCAATTATTGAATAACCATAGATTAGGTGCGTTACACTTCGTTAACGCACCCTACAAGAGCGGCGATCTCCTATCCCCTCCTATTGACACAAACGTTGATAAACTGTGGCTAAAGCTTGGACATCACCGACGTTACCCGGGAAAAGAACCACAGGTAAATTAGGAAAGAGGGGATGATCGGCTGCTGTGCGGACCATGGAGACACCGGGGAGAATCTGACCGAGTAAACGGGCCGATTGCAGGCTTAAACCCGTACTTAAGACATCATTAGAGGTAATTCCGCCTTTACTGATTAAAAAACTGATGTCACTGGGTAAACCCTTAACAATGTCCATTAACAGGGTGGAGACGGCAACCCCAAAATCAAGGCGTTTCTGCACAGAGGCAAAGGTTAACTCTTGCCGACTGGTATAGATCACGGGGGTTTGTTTATTTTTGTGAATAAGCTTGACTTTTTCCAGAGCTTGTGCTAGGAGTTGCTCTCGTTGCTCAGGACGATCGCGCAATGCCGTCACATCGATTTCGACTCCGACGGTGTTGGGTTGTTGAAGCAGTTTATCTAATTGTTGGCTAGTTTTTTTGACGTGGGAACCGACGATAATTGCCCCGGCTTCCCCCGTGGGCTTATACTTACCCATAGATTCGGGTGCGATCGGTTGAGTTCCTAAATTAGCCAAAGAAGTTAAAATACTGGCGGCACTACGGAATAAAAATTTTTTTCCCTCCCCTGCGGCGGTTAAAATATCTTCGGCAAAGCGATCGAGATCCGCTTGAGTTTCCCCATCTACCACCCCACATTGATTATTTTTGAGCTTTTGCAGTCGTTCTAAACTACCTTGACGGATATCTGCCAGTAAAAATCTCTCCACATCATCTGCTTTAATTTTCCCTTTCGTTTTCTCCTCCACATAATCCGGCAGATAACTGTAGTGGTAGGCAAAAACCGAATCGCGAGCAAATTCCGTCTCGTGGACGGGAGTGGGAACGCCATCGATGATTAAATAGTGAATACTATCGCGAGTGATTCTCCCTCCCTCAAAAAAGGCTGGAATCAGGAAATGTGCATCAAAACCGCCCAATTCTTCGGCAATAACATCAGTTTCGATCGGATAATGCCCGCGCAGGGTAGAATCGGAACGACTAACCACCAAAAAATCCTCGATTCCCTCTTTAGTTAAGGCAGTTTTCAGGTTATGACAGACTTCTCTGGTGACAGACTTGGCTTTTTCGGGGGTTAAAGCGCGAGTATTGGTCAAAACAAAGAAAATTGGCGCATTATCTGCCAATCCCAAGCGGAGAGTATCTTCATCCCACCGCATCAATAACAGACAACTATGGACTGTTTGGGAACCTGTCGGGTCGTCATCTAAGACTATAATTTTAGGTCTATTATTACTCATATATTTTTTATCAGGATGGGAGGGACGAAGGAACCAAGAGAATCTGGTTAATAGTTTATCGGGTTCTGGTTCCCCATCAAAGTCGTCCCCTCCGCAAGCAACCGCTATCAATCTTGATCACAATCTGTCCAATATAGGATAAGCTATACCATGATTCATACAGTGACGAAGTTGAGCGCGGGAGACTTCCCTTTGAATACGTTAATCCACCCCACTGCGGTTATCCATCCGTCGGCAAAACTTGATCCCAAGGTTAAAGTTGGTCCCTATGCTGTGATCGGGGCCCATGTGGAAATTGAAGCTGATACAATTATTGATGCCCATGTGGTCATTGAGGGTCCGACCAAAATTGGCAAGGGTAATCATATTTTTTCTGGGGCTGTTATTGGTAATGAACCACAGGATTTAAAGTATAAAGGTGGCGAAAGTAGCGTGGAAATTGGTGATAATAACCAAATTCGCGAGTTTGTCACGATTAATCGCGCCACCGATACGGGAGAAGTTACCCAAATTGGCAATAATAATTTATTAATGGCCTATGTTCACGTTGCCCATAATTGTATTTTGCAAGATAACATTATTATCGCTAATAGTGTCGCCTTGGCCGGTCATGTCCAGATCGAATCAAAAGCAGTTATCGGGGGGGTTTTAGGAGTACATCAATTTGTTCATATTGGCAAAATGGCCATGTTAGGAGGAATGAGTCGTATTGATCGCGATGTTCCCCCTTTTACTTTAGTAGAAGGCAATCCCTGTCGCGTGCGAACTCTTAATTTAGTCGGTTTACAAAGAGCCGGTTTCACCGATGAAGATCTAGCTTTACTGAAAAAAGCTTTTCGGATTATCTATCGTTCTAATATAAATCTTCAGGAGGCTTTAGAACAAGTTTCTCTCTTAACCGATAACCCCCATGTTCAACATCTCTGTCAATTTTTACAATCCTCTACCACGGGAGAAAAACGCCGCGGTTTAATTCCGGGAAAATAATTTTTTTATTGAGGAACAGGGAGTGGGGAGTGGGAATTATGAATGATGAATTATGAATTATGAATTGGGGAGCGGGAAGAAAAAGCGTTCGACAAAAGCTCACCCCGAAGTCTGTCTTCTCAATCCTGACTCCTATCTCCAGCAATCCTGTCTCCTGAATTCTTTTATTATCAAATAATTATCCAAATGCGTATATTTATTAGTACGGGTGAGGTATCGGGTGATTTACAGGCAGCGATGCTGATTGAATCCCTTTTTAAACTAGCTAAAATTCAGGAAATTGAGTTAGAAATTTTTGCTCTAGGTGGCGATCGCATGGAGTTAGCCGGAGCGAAAATGTTGGGTAAAACCACTCGACTGGCTGCCATGGGATTAATTGAATCTATCCCCTTTATTTTGCCAACTTTACAACTACAAAAACGAGCAAAAGAGTTTTTTAGAGATAATCCCCCTGATATCATTATTTTAATTGATTATGTGGGGGCAAATGTGGCGATCGGTCAATCGGCTAAAAAAATTATTCCCGATGTCCCAATAATTTATTATATTGCCCCGCAGGTGTGGATTTGGTCAGAAGAAAATATTCCCTCAGCTAAACTAAGGGCCACAGCAGAAAAGTTATTTAATACGGAAAAATTAATCGCCGTCACCGATAAATTATTGGCAATTTTTCCTGCCGAAGCTCGTTTTTTTGAAACAAAAGGTTTACCAGTAACTTGGGTGGGACATCCTTTAGTTGATCGTATGGCAAATGCTCCCAATCGCCAAGAAATGCGGCAAAAATGGGCAATAAAACCCCAAGAAACGGTGATCGCTTTGTTACCCGCTTCCCGTCAACAGGAGTTTAAATATCTCGTGCCGACGGTGTGCGCTGCTGCTAAAAAATTACAGGAAAAAATTCCCGATATTAAGTTTTTAATTCCCGTTCCCTTAGCTTTATACGAACCAAAAATGCGAGAATTAGTGGCGGAATACGGATTAAATGCGGTGATTATGGAACGAGATCAGACTTTAGAAGCGATTGCCGCAGCCGATCTGGCTGTGGCTAAGTCTGGTACAGTTAATCTCGAAATTGCTTTGTTAAATGTGCCGCAGGTGGTGGTTTACCGTTTAAGTGCAGTGACTGCTTGGATTGCCCGCAATATTATGAAGTTTTCTGTACCATTTGTCTCACCGGTAAATTTAGTTTTAATGCGAGAAATTGTTCCCGAATTATTACAAGAGGAAGCTAACCCAGAGAGAATTATGCAGGAATGTCTAGATTTATTATTAAATCAGCAACGTCGGCAAAAAATGTTAGATGAATACGCAGAAACCAAGTCCGGTTTAGGAACAGTAGGCAGTTGTGAGCGAGTGGCACAAGAGGTACTTAATTTTACGGATCAAGTTCCGACAAACCAGAAAAAAGCGGGGTAATTTGCTACTACCCCACCAAATATTATCAAGGAATTACGATTACTTATAAGCGTCCATCCCCTCACAGGAACAAACCAGATTTCTGTCCCCGTAGGCATTATCAACCCGTCCCACTACCGGCCAGAATTTATAATCTTTTAGCCAAGAAAGCGGGTAGGCTGCCTGTTGACGGGAATAGGGACGACTCCAATCATCGACAGTTAAAACTGCGGCTGTGTGGGGGGCATTTTTCAAAGGATTATCGTGGGGATCCATGCTACCATTAGCGATCGCTTGTACCTCTTGATAGATAGTTAACAAAGCTTCACAAAAACGGTCTAATTCTCCCAAAGATTCGCTTTCCGTGGGTTCCACCATCATTGTACCCGCCACGGGCCAAGAAACCGTCGGCGCGTGGAAACCGAAATCCATCAAGCGTTTTGCCACATCTTCCACCTCGATGCCGGCCTGTTTTTTCAGGGGACGTAAATCAATCACGCACTCGTGGGCAACCGTTCCCGCGCTACCCTTAAATAACACCGGATAGGCCGACTCCAGACGAAAAGCCATATAATTAGCGTTCAAAATTGCCACTTCTGTCGCTTTTTTCAAGCCGGCTGCCCCCATCATAGCGATATACATCCAAGAAATCACCAAAATGCTGGCACTACCCCAAGGCGCGGCCGAAATTGCCCCAATCGAGTCCTGATGCTTACCGTTAGCGGTTTCTGGGGATAATTTCGCCAAAACCAGGGAAATATCGGGCAGAAAAGGCACTAAATGGGATTTTACTCCGATTGGTCCCATACCCGGTCCCCCCCCACCGTGGGGAATACAGAAAGTTTTATGGAGATTCAAGTGACAGACATCAGCGCCAAAATCCGCCGGACGACATAAACCCACCTGAGCATTCATATTGGCGCCATCCATATAGACTTGACCACCGTATTGATGAATCAAGGCGCAAATTTCGCTAATTCCCTCTTCAAAAACGCCGTGAGTGGAAGGATACGTTACCATCAAAGCCGCTAGATTATCCTGATGCTTCTCGGCCTTAGTTTTCAGGTCATCAATATCAATATTGCCCCGAGAATCGCAATTAACCGCCACTACTTTCATACCACACATAACGGCGCTGGCAGGATTAGTCCCGTGAGCGGACTCAGGAATTAAGCAAATCTGACGATGACCTTGACCGCGACTTTCATGGTAGGCTCGGATCACCTGTAAACCGGCATACTCTCCCTGAGAACCGGCGTTCGGTTGTAGAGAAATGCCGTCAAACCCGGTAATTTCCCCTAACCAAGTCTCTAACTGTTGAAAGAGAAGTTGATAGCCTTCTGCTTGGTCAATCGGGGCAAAAGGGTGTAATTTGCCGAATTCTGCCCAAGTTACTGGAATCATCTCCGCTACGGCATTGAGTTTCATCGTACAGGAACCGAGGGGAATCATGGAAGTATTTAAGGCTAAATCCTTTGTTTCCAGACGGTGCAGATATCTGAGTAATTCCGTTTCCGAGTGGTAACGATTGAACACCGGCTCGGTAAGATAGGCACTGGTACGGGTTAGATTAGCGGGTAATTCTAGACTAATTTTCTCGACTAATTCCGCCGTGGTAAAGGGTAATTCCTCGGTGGGGGCAAAAATTTGCCATAAATCCCACACATCCCTGAGACTGCTGGTTTCATCGACACTAATCCCTAAATTATTGTCATCAAAATAACGCAGATTAATCTTATGGGTTTTTGCCTTGGCAAGGATGTCCTTAACTCCCGTGGATACCGTAACTTTGAGCGTATCGAAGCGCGGTTCTTTCCCCACCTGATAACCCAACTGTTTTAAACCAGTTGCCAATAAAGCGGTTAATTTCTGCACTCTTTGGGCGATTTTCTTGATTCCTTCCGGTCCGTGATACACCGCGTACATGGAAGCAATCACCGCTAGTAACACCTGTGCGGTACAAATATTACTGGTGGCTTTATCCCGGCGGATATGTTGTTCCCTGGTTTGCAAAGCTAAACGCAGTGCGGGTTTACCCTGACTATCCTTCGATACCCCGACAATGCGCCCCGGAATACTGCGTTTATAGGCATCTTTGGTGGCAAAATAGGCGGCATGGGGACCCCCATAACCCAAGGGAACCCCAAAGCGTTGACTGCTACCCACGGCAATATCAGCCCCCAATTCGCCGGGGGGAGTCAACAGGGCTAAACTGAGAATATCGGCGGCAACGGTGACTAACGCGCCATTTTCCTGCGCTTTGGCGATAAATTCCCGATAATCATAAATTACGCCATCGGTGGCTGGATATTGTAATAATGCGCCAAAAATCGGCGTTTTAAAGTCAAAGAGACGATGATCCTCGATAATAATATCAATACCTAAAGGAATCGCTCTGGTTTTAACAACTTCAATCGTTTGGGGATGGCAACTACTGGAGATAAAAAAAGCATTGGCTTTAGTTTTACACAGTCCGTAACTCATGCTCATCGCTTCCGCGGCTGCTGTTCCTTCATCGAGGAGGGAAGCGTTAGCAATTTCCAGACCGGTTAAGCTAGTGATGAGAGTTTGGAAGTTTAAGAGAGCTTCTAAGCGTCCCTGGGCGATTTCCGCTTGATAGGGAGTATAGGCGGTGTACCAACCCGGATTTTCTAAGATGTTGCGGAGAATTACCGGCGGGGTGATACAGTCATGGTAGCCCATGCCAATAAAGGAGCGAAATACCTGATTTTTGGAGGCAATAGCTTTTAATTGGGCAAGAGCGGCGTATTCACTCAAGGCAGGTGGTAGATTAAGGTTTTTTTGTAAACGAATTGCTGCGGGGACTGTTTGAGCGATTAACTCCTCCACGGTGGCAACACCCAAAACCGCCAGCATTTTCTCGATTTCCGTCTCCGTCGGTCCAATATGACGGTTAACAAAGCTATCGGTACAGTCTAGCAGGTCTTGCAGGTCAGCAGGAGCGAATTCCTCGGTTTTCTCGGCCGTAATTGACCCATTTAGCATATTAATCTCGGTTTCAACAATTACAAAAGTGCTGCGTTTCATCGCTAGGGGTGATTTTAACGCAACTTGTAAAATTTGGCTCTCTTATTCTTCGTGTGATCAGTTTAACTTACTATAGAAGCGATCAATCTTTGTGTCCTCTGTGTCTGGAGTGGTTCCTCCCACTCCCTCGCCAGCAGGACTGTATCTTAGAATACATTTTAGCCACCAAACCTAAGATCGAAAGTATGCGCAAAATTAACCTCACTACTGCCTTGTCACCAAAAACCAACCGGAATCCGTGGCTCCGAGCGCCTTTAATCCTTCTAAATCAGTAGCTTCTTTGGTTTGACGATCGATAATTAGGTAGGGTTGCTTGTGACTTTGCCAATGATTGATTAATTCTTCAGTAGCAAGGGGAAAAACCCGACGACCACTATAAAAATTTAATGAGGGGCGCTCGTAGGCAAAAGCAATATAAACAGGGTGATCAGCCGGCACATATTTCTGTACTAAAATCGCCACAGGTTTGACGGGGAAATTCTCATTTAATTCCCAGATCCACAGGGGAGAATTGACAAAAATAAACAAAGAAACCAACATTCCCCAGAGTAAAACCAGGCTGAATTGTTCCGAGTGCCGAGCTAACAAAATCGCCGTTGTCACCATGGTCAGGGAAAGTGACAATAAGGTTAAAAGAATTAAGGGATGGAGAGGTTCAATAGCGGCAAAATTACCAGGGAAATAGGCTATTAAAGCTAATAAACCCGCCACAACGCCGATCATACCCAGAATAATTGACCAGATTGGATTATAGGGGCGATCGATGGGAAGATTACCCAGCTGCGCCAAGGCATAACCGGCCGCTAAAGCTAAGGCCGGATAGATCGGCAGAATATACCAAGGCAACTTGGTGGCCATTACCGAAACCACCAACAGATAAACACCCGTCCAAACTAACAGTAACTTCCCCCAACTGTAGAGATGTTCCTGACGAGCTAAACGTAAACCCCAAACCGAGAAAATTAACCACGGCCAACTATATTTAATAATTTCTAGCAGATAATACCAAAACGGTTCGCGATGATCGTCCAGATCGTCACTAACTCGCTTTAACTGTTGAACAAAAAGGGAATCGAGAAACTCCCGCTCGTAGTGCCAAAATTGGGTGCTATACCAAGCAAAAGCGGGAGTTGCTCCCAATAACCAACCCGACCAAAAATAGGCAGACGTTAATAACCGGGGGGTATCCCAGAGCAGAAAAATAAAGCCGATACCCGCCAATAATAGCCCCATAATACCCTTAGTCAGACAAAGGAGGGCAAATCCTAACCCCGCCCCCACAGACCAGCGTAAATCGCGTCGTGAGCGCAGTAAACCAACAAACATCAGCATTTCAAAACACAATACCGCTCCATCCAACATGGCTAAACGGCCATGGCGCACCACCGGCAAAAGAGTTAAATAGATCAAGGCCGACAGTAAAGCTGGCAAACGAGCGGGAAAAATTTCTCGACCGAGAAGGTAGAGGAGCGGCACCGATAAAGCTGTAAAAAAAGCGGGAATTAGTCTAGTATTGGCCTCATTAATGCCCCAAAAATGGTAGGTTAGACCAATTAAACTGTGAATCAACGGCGGTTTATTCAGGTAGGGATCACCCCAAAAACTGGGAAATAACCAGCGCAATTGTTCCAGTGGGGTTTGGCTAATTTCCTTGGCCACCTGAGCGATGGTCGCTTCATCCCAATCCCGCAAGGGTAAATTACCTAATCCCACTAGATAGATAATTAAGGCCGCTATTAATAATCCCAGTAAACACAGAAATTCTTTAAAATTTTCTCTCTGACGCAATTTATAACTAGAATATCCCCAAGTAAATTTTTGACGGTTCATAAGCTAGGGCAGTAAACAGTTAACTGATTATGTATTGGTATAATGGCGAATTAATCGAGAATGAGCGAATAAGTCTGGGTATTGATGATATTGGGCTGCTTTATGGAGCCACAATATTTACTACCCTGCGTATCTATCAACAAAGCTTAGATCATCCCCTAACCCATTGGCAAGAGCATCTCGAACGTTTGCACTCTAGTTTACAAGTTTTCCACTGGTCCACTCCCGATTGGCGGCGAATTCGCCAAGGAGCCGAAGAATTATCCCTATTCTATCCTGTTCTGAGAGTTACAATTTTTCCCGATGGTAGGGAGTGGATTAAAGGCAGATTTCTCCCGGAAGATTTAAACATTAGACAAGAGCGGGGAATTATTGGGTGGGTAACAGATAATCCCGCTTGGCAACGCGTTTTAGGAGAACATAAAACTGGTAATTATTTAACCCCTTGGTTAGCGTCACAAACGGCTCAAAAAAAAGGAGCAAAAGAAGCGATATTAGTTGATCGAGTCGGGAATTGGTTAGAAACTAGCACCGGCAATTTATGGGGATGGAAAGATAATTGCTGGTACAGTCCCCTGCTGACTGCTGATATTTTACCCGGGATCGGGCGCTCGGCTTTGATCGGCTGGTTAAAAAAACAAAATATTTCCCTGCAAGAAAATCTCTGGACCCCCGAATTTGTCGGGACTTTACAAGGGATTGCCTATAGTAATTCCCTGGTAGAAATTATCCCTTTTAATTCTATTCTTGGCTGGGATATAGAGATAAATACAGCCATTTATCGGCAAGTTTTACCAGATTTACAGCAATATTTTTCCAGTCAATTATAGAATAAATAGGGTTTGCTGAATAAATCTAAAAACCTTATCCAACAAGGTTTTTAGACTTTTTTTCCCTCAAAAAGTGCCGACCATGGGAGTGATTGGGGGGAAAATTCAGGGACTTTTTCCCTGAAAATTAGGTAATTTACCACCTGAAAATGGGTAAAACCCTACACCCTACACCCCACACCCCACACCCTACCCCCACGAAAAACTTTTTGCCGCAAACCCTAAATAAGGGTGTGTTACTAGAGGCTAACACACCTAAAATCTGGAAATAATACCGCTCAAGCTTTAAAATTCTCGCTCGGAATTAGCCTCACTATCGCGCTTAGAACCGAGTAAATCTAATTGATCGACGAGAATCACTGGTTTAGAGCGAGCTAATCCCGTGTTTTTATCATTCCAGGTATCCATTTTTAAAGAACCTTTAATCCCGATTAAACCGCCTTTTTTCACATAATTAGCGGCCACCTCCGCCGTTTTGCCCCAAATTTCCAGATCGAACCAATCCGGCTGATCGCTATTTTTCGAGCGACGATTAACCGCTAAAGTTAAAGTACATAAAACCTTACCCGACTCGAAATACTTGGTTTCCGGATCTCTCCCCGCTCGTCCCACCAAATGAACCAGATTTAAACTCATGGTCTTAAATCCTCAATTTAGTACAATAGTATGTTTATTTTAGCCCGAAACCTTGAACTTGACCGGTGGGCAGCCAGAAAATTAGGCCAAAGACCTGGGTAAATCTGGAGAGAAAGAAGCGATAATTAACTAGACTTGAGAAACAAAACCTAATAAAATCCAAGTCGATTCGATCGAAAGTCTAGCTATAGCAACGTTTTATTGATCAGAACAGGAGTGAAAACAAGTGGTGGGTTTTTTTAGAGGACTAGGCTTATCAAGGGACATAGGTATAGACTTGGGTACAGCAAACACCCTCGTCTATGTATCAGGGAAAGGCATCGTTTTAGAGGAACCATCGGTAGTGGCGATCGATCAAGATCGTAACCCGGTCGCCGTCGGGGAGGAGGCCAAAAAAATGCTCGGTCGCACTCCGGGCCATGTCACCGCTCTGCGACCCCTGCGCGATGGGGTAATCGCCGATTTTTACAGTTGCGAGATCATGTTAGCGGAATTTATCAAACGAGCGCTCGATGGCACGATTGGCAATCCCCGCATGGTAATCGGTGTTCCCAGTGGCATTACCGGCGTAGAAAGACGTGCGGTGGTGGATGCGGCCAAAAATGCCGGCTCGCGAGAAGTGGGGTTAATTGATGAACCCGTTGCCGCGGCCTTGGGTGCCGGTTTACCCGTCTCGGAAGCGACGGGAAATATGATCATCGATATCGGTGGCGGCACCACGGAAGTGGCCATTCTCAGTCTTGATGGGACTGTGATCAGCGAATCGGTGCGCGTCGCTGGGGATGAACTGACGGACTCAATTATCGCCTATCTAAAAAAAGTCCATAACCTGATTATTGGGGAACGTACGGCCGAAGATATTAAAATTCGCCTTGGTTCGGCTTATCCCTCCCCCGGAGATGAATTTCCTCCTCTGGAAGTGCGGGGATTGCATCTCATGTCCGGTTTACCCCGCACCGTGACGATCAAAGCGGAAGAAGTGCGGGAAAGTATGGATGAACCACTTTCCGTGATCGTTGATGCGATCAAACGTACCCTAGAAAAAACTCCCCCCGAATTAGCGGCCGATATTATCGATCGCGGCATTATGTTAGCGGGAGGGGGTGCTTTATTACGGGGACTCGATCTCCTAGTCAGTCACGAAACCGGTATCGTTACCCATGTCGCTGAAGATCCCCTGCGCTGTGTTGTCAAAGGCACGGGAGAAGTGTTAAAAAATCAGAAACTCTTTGAGCGGATCGTGAATGAAACAACTCGCAATGTCTAAAGGTCACTAGGATCGGTTAGCCGTTAGCTATCAACAGCGGAAAAATACACGGATTCTCACTCTACACAGCCAAGAGGTTTAAAATCGCTCATGTATTCAGCACGACGAAAATGGACACAGCAGGGATGGCGGCTTTTTCTGCTCGCTGCCGCTTTGGGGGGAGCTTGGTACATTCGCACCTATCAAAGTGGGGCGATTTTAGAATTGTATGGTTTATTAACCCGCCCTTTTCAGGGAGAGGAAACTAATCTGCAAGAGCAACTTCTGGCCGATCAACGGGTGCGAGAATTACAAAATCGTTTAAGTGAAGTCGAATATCAAAATCAACAATTAAAAAAACAGCTTGGTTATTATCAAACCCAGAAAAAACCCCTGATTTCTGCCCCAATTATTGGCCGCAGCGCCGATGATTGGTGGCAACAGGTGATTATCGGTCGCGGTAGCGCCGATGGTGTGCCAGTGGGTGCTTCGGTGACGGGAATTGGCGGTTTAGTGGGACGGATTACAGAAGTTACTCCCCACACCAGCAAAGTTTTATTGATCAGTAATTCCCAAAGTCGCATCGGAGCAACGGTGAACCGTAGTCGGGCCATGGGTTTGATTCAAGGTCAGGATTCCCAAGTCGCCACCCTGCGCTTTTTTGAAAAAGCTCCCGATGTGAAACCGGGAGATGTGGTGACAACTTCGGCTTTTAGTAGCCTTTTTTCGCCAGGGTTGCCCATCGGTCGCATAATTTCCCTTAATTTACAGGAAAATCCCGCCCCCACCGCCAAAATTGAATTTACCGCCACCGTGGACAATCTCGAATGGGTCTTCGTTCACCCG
Organism: Microcystis sp. M083S1; assembly: GCF_020246405.1. Lineage (NCBI taxonomy): Bacteria > Bacillati > Cyanobacteriota > Cyanophyceae > Chroococcales > Microcystaceae > Microcystis > Microcystis sp. M083S1. The sequence goes on along the minus strand of NZ_JADBTB010000184.1, from coordinate 12,017 downwards.
CAACCCCAGCAGTGAGAGGGGGAATTATGCTGAAATTAAGCCGTTTATCAGCCCGTTCTCGTTTTATCCTGAATATTTTAGTCACTATCGCTTCACTGCTTCTCTGTACCTTTCTTTCCTTAATGCGGCTGCCCGGTATGGAGATTTTAGGCATCTCTCCCAATTGGTTACTGATTTGGTTGGTTAGTTGGAGTCTCAATCGCTCTTGTCTCGATAGTGTGGTGGCCGGATTAGCGATCGGTGCTATTCAAGATAGTTTAACCTCTAATTATCCTTCCCATCTCATGGTTTTTGGTCTCATCGGTTTCCTCACTTCCCGTTTACACCGACAACGTTATGTTAAAGAAGAATTGATCGCCGTGGTCCTAATTGTCTTTGTTATGACTTTAATCGCCGATGGTGCGATCGCTTTTCAATACTATCTACAAGGAGGCAAAAATCTCGCCGATCTTTGGCTCGATTATCAACGCATTGGCCTCACTTCTGCTCTGCTTAGTAGTCTCTGGACTCCCCTCCTCTATTACCCTCTCCAGCAATGGTGGCGACAATTTAGCGATCTTTAAAGAGTCAGGAGTCGGTCGTCGGGAAATTATTTTTATTTATTCTCCCTGCTCCCCTCTCCCCAATTCATAATTCATAATTCATAATTCCCACTCCCTCACCCGCTCAACTAACATGAAATACAAACAAAAACTTAGTCAATTTTTTCATAATCTCGCTAATAAATTAGAGAACTCCCAGCAACCCCCTAAAGTCGATCCTATCGACTCCGAATCTGCTCCCGTTGCGGGGGAAAAGCCAGTAGAAGCGGCTTCCGAAGAGAAAAAGGTTAATTTAGTCTCCCGAACCAGTAGTAAGGCTCTAGAGACATTAAAACCTCTAAAGAACAAATTTACTACCCTGATCGACAATTCCCCCTTACCGCAATGGCGACAACATCCCCGCTTTGGGTTGTACTTGGGATTGGGATTAGGCGTAACTGGGGGCATTTTGGGGGTAGGTTGGGGCATTTATCGCCTTGAAAGCTCTTTACCGCAAAATATCGCCGATATAGAAACATATACTCGTCCAGGCACCCTAACCATTCAAGCCGCTAATGGGGAAATCCTCAAGCAAAATGGCCCTAGCACTTACGAAACCGTGAAAATTGCCCAAGTTCCCCCACTGGTACAGGAGGCCTTTATCGCTAGTGAAGACCGCCGTTTTCGCCAACACGGGGGAGTTGATGGCCAGGGTATTGCTCGCGCTCTCTTTTCTAACCTGAGAGCCGGGGGAGTGGTGGAAGGAGGCAGCACCATCACCCAACAATTGGCCCGAATTGTCTTTTTATCCCAAGAAAGGAGCTTCGACCGCAAATTACGCGAAATGCGTATCGCTCAGAAAATAGAAGATAAATATACAAAAGACCAGATTTTAGAGCGTTATTTCCACCTAGTTTATCTCGGTTCCGGGGCCTACGGTCTTGCCGATGCCGCTTGGTTATATTTCAGTAAATCCGTCGATAAATTAACTCTAGCCGAAGCTGCCACCCTTGCCGGCATTGTTCCCGCTCCTAGTCTCTATTCTCCCCTCGAAAACCCTAAATCTGCCCTAGAACGGCGTAATATCGTCCTCAAAACTATGGCCGAGGTGGGATTTATTACTAACGCTCAAGCCGAACTGGCGATCGCATCTCCCCTAGCCATTAAAACCAGTCCCCTAAAACGTCTGCAACGGCAAGCGGCCTATTTTACCGATTATGTGGAAAAAGAACTGCCGCAACTGGTTCCCACTAAAACCCTAGAAGCGGGGGGATTGGTGGTAAAAACTACCCTTAATCCTCGTTGGCAAAGCGAAGCGGAGGAAGTGGTAGAAAGAGCGGTTTCTCGTTATGGCCAGTGGCAGAACTTCCAACAGGCGGCTTTAGTGGCAATTGACCCCAAAAATGGGCAAATTAAGGCTATGGTCGGGGGAATTGACCACGATAAGAATCAATTCAATCGGGTCACACAAGCAAAACGTCAGCCGGGATCTACTTTTAAACCTTTTGTCTATGCGGCGGCGATTGCGGCGGGGAAATCCCCCTATTCTAATTATAAAGATGCTCAGTATGTGGTGGATGGTTATAAACCGGAAAACTACGGTGATAGGTATAGCGGCCGCGAGGTGTCCATGCGCGATGCTTTGACTTCTTCCCTGAATGTGGTGGCAGTTCAGGTGTTAGTAGCTGTGGGTTGGAATCCGGTGATTAAATTAGCTCAAGATATGGGGATCCAGTCGAAACTTTTACCCACTTATTCTTTGGCTTTGGGTGCTTCGGAAGTCAATCTTTTAGAATTGACCAGCGCCTACGGGACTTTTGCTAATAATGGTGTGCATCAACCAGTTTACGGTATTAATCAGGTACTCGATCGCAATGGTAAAGTAATTTATCAAGCCAATTTTAAACCGAAAACTGCTCTGAATAAAAACACGGCAGCGACGATGACTTGGATGCTGCAGGATGTGGTTAATTCGGGAACGGGAACCCCCGCACAAATTGGTCGTCCAGTGGCAGGAAAAACCGGCACTTCTGACAAGGCTCGTGACCTTTGGTTTGTCGGTTATATTCCCCAATTAGTCACGGGAATTTGGCTCGGTAATGACAATAATAAACCCACCAATGGAGCCAGTACCATGTCCGCTTGGATGTGGCGACAATTTATGTTAGAAGCAATCAAGGATATTCCCTATCAAGGTTTCCCAGAACCGAATTTAGGCAAACGTCCGGTGACATTAAAAGTGGAACCCATTAAACCCCGACGTACCTACTTTACCCAAACTACTAACAATCGTTTAGCCAGCAGCGATGAGGGTTCCCCCACCGAAGGACCTATCCGCAGACGGCGACGGGTTCGGGTAAGTCGTGAGCAAACTATCGTCCGTTCTAATACTAGCGAACCCAGCCAACGCCGTTCTAGTCGTCGGCGTACTAGGACTGCTCCTACCAGCGCCGCTGCTCCTCGTCCTGAAAATACGGCCCCCGCAGCAGCTGAACCGATTACCGTTCCCGTCACTGTGGCAGCTCCCGACACTCGTTCGGTTCCCCTACCGGTAACTCCTCCCCCCGATGTGACTCCTCCTGCACCCCCGGCAGAAAGACGCTGAATCGGCAAAAAAAACCGCAGGATTGGCGGGGGTTTTCTTTCCCAAACTGCTCGGTCAAATGGACCGCTTGTAAAAATCAAAAATTGTTGTTAGGGTTAGGATTCAGTAGCCAGTAGTCAGGAGTCAGGAGAATTAAAAATAAGTAATAATCAATTAAATAGTCTATTTACAGATTTTAGGCGATTTAATCCTTATTTTTGCTGTTTTTGAGCCATCAAAAATTAATTATCCAAGAGGTCAAATCTTGGAAAACCATCGGATTTTTGGCGGCGAAACCGGGTAAATTGGCCGAAAGCTTGCCGCTATAATAACTTAAAAGCTTGTTTAATGCCGATGACCAGTCTTATTTCCCCCGCTACCATCTCCTCAACTCGTTTAAGTCTCAGCTATCAAGTGGCTATGTCGGAACCGACTTCACACCTCTTTGAAGTCACTCTACAAATTACCGGTTGGCAAGCTCCGATTTTAAACCTAAAAATGCCGGTTTGGACTCCCGGTTCCTATCTGGTGCGGGAATACTCCCGTTTAGTCCAAGATTTTCAAGCTGTTAACCTTAACAGTCGCAAAGTTGCCAAAAATCACTGGCAGATTGACACTGGTAATAGTTCCGAAATAACGGTCAAATATCGCGTTTTTGCCCACGATTTAACCGTCAGAACCAACCATCTCGATGATACTCACGGTTACTTCAACGGGGCTGCTTTATTTTTCTATATCCCCGATTATCAAAAACATCCCCTCACCCTGACAATTATCCCCCCCCATGGCGATTGGCGCGTTACCACTGCCTTAAAATCTTTACCCGGACAGAAAAACACCTTTCACGTTCCCGATTTCGATACCCTGGTGGACAGTCCTGTGGAAGTGGGGATTCATCAGTTATACGATTTTGTCGTCGAGGGAAAACCCCATCAATTAGCTATCTGGGGACGGGGAAACGCCAATCCTAGTCAAATTATCGCCGATACGACTAAAATTATTCAAACCGAGTCCGCTATGTTCGGTGGACTCCCTTATGATAATTATCTCTTTTTGCTACATCTTTCGGCGGCTGGTTACGGGGGACTAGAACATAAAAATTCCTGTACCCTTAACTATGCGCGTTTGGGATTACGAGATAAGGATAAATATAATCGTTTTCTGCAATTAGTCGCCCATGAGTTCTTTCATCTCTGGAATATCAAGCGTATTCGCCCAAAAGCTTTAGAAAGCTTCGATTATGACGCAGAAAATTATACTTCTTCCCTCTGGTTTGCCGAAGGAACCACCAGTTATTACGATATGATAATCCCTCTACGGGCGGGAATATACGATAGTAAGACTTTTTTAGAGCTTTTAAGCAAAGAAATCACCCGTTATCTCAATATACCCGGTCGTCTTGTCCAACCTCTAGGCGAATCGAGTTTCGATGCTTGGATAAAACTCTACCGACGGGATAGCAATAGCGATAATAGTCAAATTTCCTACTATCTCAAGGGGGAATTATTGTCGCTGCTTCTCGATTTACTAATTCGCACCCACACCGATAACCGTCGTTCCCTCGATGATGTTTTACGCTCGATGTGGCAACATTTCGGTAAAGAGGAGATTGGTTATACCGATGGGGAGTTGCAGGCAATTCTCGAATCGGCTGCGGGAGTGGATTTAAGCGACTTCTACCAGCGTTATATCGACGGTTTGGCAGAATTACCCTTTAATGAATATCTTGAACCTTTTGGACTCTATCTGCGCGGTGTTGACAATGGGGAGACGATACCTCATCTGGGAATGCGGGTACAGAGTGAAGCGGGTAAAGAAATAATTAAATTTGTCGAGATGGGTTCCCCTTGCCAAAAAGCGGGAATTAATGCTGATGATGAATTATTGGCTATCGATGGATTGCGGGTGACGGCGGAACAGTTAAACGGAAGATTAAAAGACTACCGCGCAGGTGATATTATTCAGATAACAGTCTTTCATCTCGATGAATTGCGAACCCTTGCTGTTCAACTGGCTGCCCCGCAGACGATTCGCTATGAAATTATCAGGGTAGAAAATCCTTCTAATAGCCAGAAACAAAATTTTTCCGCATGGGTAAATCCCGTTTAGTTCTTGGTTAAATCAACAAAAAAATGTCTATTACCGCCGAAATTCCTTTCCTTCCTCTCGCCTATTTTGAGAATAAATTTATCCCTTTTACTGAGGCAAAATTATCCGTTGCTACCCACGCACTACACTACGGAACTGCCGCTTTTGGAGGTTTACGAGGTACTCCCGACCCTAGCAATCCTGGACAGATATTATTGTTTAGATTAGAACGTCATTGTCAGCGTTTAAGTCAAAGCGCTAAGTTTCTTAATTACGAGATTACTGCCGATAAAATCTATCAAATAATTATCGATTTTGTTAAAAAGAATCAGTGTAATCGACCTTTTTATATTCGTCCCCTTGTCTATAGTTCGGGGTTGGGAATTGCACCGCGATTGCATGGTATCGAGAAGGATTTTCTAGTCTATGGTCTAGAAATGGATGACTATTTAGCAGCCGATGGGGTTAATTGCCGGATTAGTTCTTGGTATCGTCAAGAGGATAGAAGTTTCCCGTTGCGAGGTAAAATTAGCGCCGCTTATATCACTTCTGCTTTAGCAAAAACGGAAGCGGTAGAATCGGGGTTTGATGAGGCAATTTTAATGAATTCTCAGGGTAAAGTCTGTGAAGCGACGGGAATGAATATTTTTATCATCAGAAATGGTCAGCTAATTACTCCTAGTTTTGACCAAGATATCCTAGAGGGTATTACTAGAGATAGTGTTTTAACTATCGCGCGGGATTTGGGGATTCCAGTTATTGAAAGACCCGTAGATAAGACGGAGTTATTTATCGCTGATGAGGTGTTTTTAAGTGGCACTGCGGCGAAAATTACTCCGATTAAAAAGATTGAAACTTTTTCTTTACCTGCGGCTAAACCGATTACTTATCAGTTAAAAGAAAAGTTAAGTTCTATCGTTCTTAATCAGGAACCAAAGTATCAAGATTGGATTACTCAAGTTCCTTTATAGTCAGAGAAATTTACTTTATTTTTCCTTGAGATGCGTCAAATAATGGCACCTCTCAAGGAACCCTGAAATAAAGAGAATTTATCTATTTTTCGGTTTGGCTCCTTCCTGTATGTAAGGTATAGTTTTATTAGGATTAATCTTCAGGATGAGTTTATTATCTCTTGCTATTTTTTGTCTTTGATTATCGCTTTCTTGCTGATTTTGATTACTATCGGTTGTATTTTTCATAGTAGAGCAAATAACTATGATTATACCTTAAACTCTATCAAAGTTGTCAAGAATAGTATTAATCAACTAAATACAAAACTTACTTTGATTCTGACTATTAGTTTATTGGTATTTTGGTTAATTGTGGCTAAGATTTACCTGCTTATATAGTTTCCCTTGACTCTAACCAATCTCTTTATGCTTGGGTGAAGCTGTCCTGCATTTAAACTATGTCTTGGAAATTTTATTACCAATGCTCAAACTCTCAAACTAGGGATGAATTTCTGGTATCGCTGGTCACTGAAATAGGTACAATAAACATTAGCTCGTTTTCATAGAGAACTTAAATGACGCAAAATAATCCCCTAGAGTTGATTGAGAAGTTAGAAACAGGAATCCCCGGCTTTGATTTTCTTTCGGAAGGGGGATTACCGAAAGGAAGAGCAACTTTGATAGCGGGGACGGCAGGAAGTGCTAAAACGGTCTTTGCCTGTCAATTTCTCGCAGAAGGCATCAAAAATGGAGAAAATGGCGTTTTTGTCACCTTCGAGGAGCCACCCCAAGCACTAAGAAAAAATATGGGTGGTTTTGGTTGGAATATCCGGCAGTGGGAGGAGAATCGCCAATGGGCCTTTGTTGATGCTTCCCCCCAACCGGAAGAAAAGCCGATGGTGACGGGAGAATACGACCTAGGCGCATTAATCGCTCGCATTGAGTTTGCTATCCGCAAAAATAAAGCCAAACGGGTGTCTATGGATTCTTTAGGCGCAATTTTTAGCCATTTAAGTGATAGCGCTCAAGTGAGAAGTGATCTTTTTCGTCTAGCAACCGCTTTGCGAGAATTGGAAGTAACAGCGATTATGACCGCGGAAAGAACCCAAGAATACGGCGAAATCAGTCGTTATGGGGTGGAGGAGTTTGTGGCCGATAATGTGGTGATTTTACGCAACGTTTTAACCGATGAGAAAAGAAGAAGGACGATCGAAATTTTAAAATATCGGGGAACCGATCACCAAAAAGGAGAATTTCCTTTTACAATTATTCCCAATAAAGGGGCCGTGATTATTCCTTTATCAGCCATTGAATTAGAACAAAAATCCTCTAATATTCGTATTACTTCCGGCAGCCTCGAACTCGATAGAATGTGTGGGGGTGGTTTCTTCCGCGATTCGGTTATTTTGGTTTCGGGAGCCACAGGAACAGGAAAAACCCTGATGGTGACAGAATTTATGGCTGGGGGAGTAACCAATGGGGAAAGATGTTTAATTTTTGCCTTCGAGGAAAGTCGCGAACAGTTATTTAGAAATGCTACCGGTTGGGGGGTGGATTATGACCGCATGGAAAAGGAAGGTAAATTAAAGGTAGTCTGCCGTTATCCCGAAACTACGGGTTTAGAAAATCATTTAATTATGATGAAGGAAATTATCGAGGAGTTTCAACCTAATCGAGTGGCAGTAGATAGTTTATCTGCTTTAGAAAGGGTTTCTAATCTGAAAGGATTTCGGGAATTTATTATCGGTTTGACTTCTTTTATTAAGCAAAAAGAGGTGGGAGGATTATTTACTTCCACCACTCCCACTTTATTAGGAGGTTCCTCGATTACAGAAGCGCATATTTCTACAATTACCGATTCAATTATTCTGCTGCGTTATGTGGAAATGTATGGAGAAATGCGCCGCGGTATCACTGTTTTAAAAATGCGCGGTTCTATGCACGATAAGGATATTCGTGAGTTTTCGATCGATCATCAAGGTATGCACATCGGCCAACCTTTCCGCAATGTTACCGGAATTCTGGCCGGAACTCCTATGTACACAGCACAAACAGAAGTAGAACGTTTGAGTGGATTATTTGAGGATCGTAGTTAAAATATAGCGGCATTTGCTAATCGCGCGTCGGTGGTTAGCTTTTTTCTCCCTATCTCCTTCTTGCTTTCTTGATATGTCTAAAAACTTTTGCTTTATTTTTCTAGGTCTTTTACTGATAAATAATCTACATTTATCAGCCTTGGCAGAAACAGTTTTACAAAGAATTGCTCGCACGGGAGAATTAAAAGCGGCAGCCAGAAAAGATGCTGTTCCCTTTAGTTATATCGATGAGAAAACGGGACAATGGACAGGTTACGGAGTGGAATTAATGCGCTTAGTCCAACGTCGATTAGCACAAGAATTAGGTAAACCGATTACAATAACCTTTACAGAAGCGACGACTAATAATCGTTTTCAGCAAGTGGAACAGGGACAAGTAGATTTATCCTGTAATGCGGCAACAATTACGGAAGAAAGACTAGAAAAGGTTAATTTTTCTATTCCCTATTTTATGACAGGAGCGCAATTTTTAACTAAAAGGGAAAATGTTGATAAAATAGATATTAATAACACTTTAGCGGCAGTTGCGATCGCCTATATTCCCCACACCACCACCGATAGTATTATTCGTTATATCTATCCTCTGGCTAATTGGCAAGCTGTCAGCGATCGAAGTGAAGCAGTGGCAAAATTACAAAGGGGAGAAGTAAAAGCAGTGGTTAGTGATGGAATTCTTCTACTGGGGGAAATCGTTAAACAAGGACAGGATCCGCGACAATTTGTGCTACTACCCAGTCAACCGATTACCACCGAACTTTATGGCTGTATTTTACCCAAAAACGATCCCGAATGGAAAAAATTTGTTGATACTGTCGTCGGCAGCAATGATAACCAGAAACTTCGAGAACAATGGTTTAATTTAGAAGAAAGTTCTTTCCCCTATAGGATTCTCAATCAACCCTAAAAATAGACTGTGATTGCTGAAAATTAAAAGTAAGTAAATTCTGGTTTTTTTCCACTTTTCCTTGTCACTTTTTCCTGAAAAACTATGTCTTTTGTCGGTTTACATATTCACAGTGATTATAGCTTACTTGATGGTGCTTCCCAATTACCGGCACTAATTGATCGAGCGATCGAATTAGGACAACCAGCGATCGCTTTAACCGATCATGGAGTCATGTATGGTGCGATCGAATTAATTAAAATCTGCCGTAATAAGGGAATAAAACCAATTATTGGCAACGAAATGTATGTAGTAAATGGCGATATTGAAGTCAATCTTCGCCACCGAAAATATCATCAAGTTGTTTTAGCCAAAAACACACAAGGCTATAAAAATCTGGTTAAATTAACTACTATTTCTAATCTGAAAGGTATTCAAGGTAAAGGCATTTTTGCTCGTCCTTGTATCAATAAAGAGTTACTCCAACAATACCACGAAGGATTGATAGTTACCAGTGCTTGCTTGGGTGGAGAGATTCCTCAAGCGATTTTAGCTAATAACAGGAAACTGGCTAAGGAAACTGCTAAATGGTATAAAAAACTTTTTGGTGATGATTTTTATTTAGAAATTCAAGACCACGGTTCTAAAGAAGATCGGATTGTCAATGTAGAAATAGTTAAAATTGCTAAAGAATTAGGAATTAAAGTAGTTGCTACTAACGATTCTCACTTTATTTCCTGTTACGATGTAGAGGCACACGATGCCTTGCTTTGTATTCAAACTGCCAAGTTAATTACTGAAGACAAACGCCTCCGTTATAGTGGCACAGAATACTTAAAATCTGCTGATGAAATGCGCTTACTTTTCCGTGATCATCTGCCAGAAGATGTGATTGAAGAAGCGATTAATAACACCTTAGAAGTAGCAGAAAAAGTCGAACCTTATAACATATTTAATGAACCGAGACTCCCTAATTATCCAGTTCCTGCGGGACATACTGCTGATAGTTATGTAGAAGAAATTGCTTGGTTAGGATTACTAGAAAGATTAAAATGTCCTTCTCGTCACGAGATTGAACCTGTTTACAAAGAAAGGCTTGAATACGAATTAAAAATGCTACAGAAAATGGGATTTTCTACCTATTTTCTCGTCGTTTGGGACTATATAAAATATGCTAGAGATCATGATATTCCCGTCGGTCCAGGACGCGGTTCGGCGGCGGGTTCTTTGGTAGCATATTCTTTAAAAATAACCAATATTGATCCCGTTCATCACGGTTTATTATTTGAGCGTTTTCTCAATCCTGAACGGAAATCTATGCCTGATATTGATACGGATTTCTGTATCGAGAGACGGGATGAAATGATCCAATACGTTACGGAAAAATACGGGGAGGCTAATGTTGCTCAAATCATTACTTTTAACCGTATGACATCAAAAGCTGTTTTAAAAGATGTGGCGCGGGTGTTAGATATTCCCTATGCCGAATCGGATAAAATGGCGAAAATGATTCCCGTTTCTCGCGGTAAACCCACACCTTTAAAAGTGATGATTTCCGATGAAACTCCCGAACCGGCATTTAAAGAAAGATACGATACGGAACCCCATGTGCGTCATTGGTTAGATATGGCAATTCGTATCGAAGGTACTAACAAAACCTTCGGAGTTCATGCCGCGGGAGTCGTCATTTCTTCCCAGCCTTTAGATGAAGTGGTTCCCCTCCAGAAAAATAATGATGGGGCGGTAATTACCCAATATTTCATGGAGGATTTAGAATCATTGGGATTGTTAAAAATGGACTTTTTAGGGTTAAGAAATTTAACCACTTTGAAAAAAACCGCCGATTTAGTTAAACAAAATCAGGGTATATATATCGATCTCGATCAATTGCCTTTAGATGAAAGAAAAGCCCTGCAAATTCGGGCTAAAGGGGAACATAAAAAACTACCTCCCGATATTCTCAAAACCCATGAATTACTAGAAGAAGGGGATTTAGAAGGTATTTTCCAGTTAGAATCATCGGGAATGAAACAGATCGTTAAAGAGTTAAAACCATCGGGTATTGAGGACATATCTTCAATCTTAGCACTCTATCGCCCCGGACCTTTAGATGCGGGATTAATTCCTCTCTTTATTGGCAGAAAACACGGTAGAGAACCCATTCGTTATGATCATCCCTTATTGGAACCAATTCTTAAGGAAACCTACGCAGTTTTAGTCTATCAAGAACAGATTATGAAAATGGCGCAGGATTTAGCGGGTTATTCCCTGGGAGAAGCGGATCTATTGCGTCGGGCAATGGGTAAGAAAAAAGCCTCCGAAATGCAGAAACAAAGGGAGATGTTTATCGATGGTGCTGCTAAAAATGGCGTGGAAAAAAGAATCGCTGAAAATCTCTTTGAACAGATGGTAAATTTTGCCGAATATTGTCTAGGAGGTGAGACGTTAATTTTAACTGAGGAATACGGATTATTACCAATTGCTAAAATTGTCAGCGAAGAAATTAACTGCACTGTTTATAGTGTAGATAAAAATGGTTTTGTTTATAGTCAACCAATCTCTCAATGGCACGAGCGAGGTTTACAAGAAGTCTTTGAATACACCCTAGAAAATGGGCAAACTATCCAAGCAACCAAAGATCATAAATTTATGACTAGCGACGGAGAAATGTTAGCCATAGATACAATATTTGAGCGAGGTTTAGATTTAAAATCCTCTGATTTTTCCTAAAAACCAAACCCCCCAATCTTGTCGGATTGAGGGGTAGGAAAGAATAATCCTGGCATCGAGCTATTGTCCCGGTCGGCAACCCGACAAGTATCTTGGCCACGGTGAAGTTTCACAACCGAGTTCGGGATGGAATCGGAGTGGTGCCATCACGTTAAAGACACCAGG
>NZ_JADBTB010000183.1:0-12090 GCF_020246405.1 Microcystis sp. M083S1 | reverse complement strand
GGCGCACGCGGTGCGCCCCTACGGGTTTTGGGGGGGTTGGGTTTTTTGGGGTTTTTTGATGGGGGTTGGGCGCACGCGGTGCGCCCCTACGGGTTTTGGGGGGGTTGGGTTTTTTGGGGTTTTTTGATGGGGGTTGGGCGCACGCGGTGCGCCCCTACGGGTTTTGGGGGGGTTGGGTTTTTTGGGGGTTTCAGGAAAAATACGTCGGTGTGAATTGCGATCGCTTATGATGGGAATTGATAAGAGGTTTTGTTAGTATTGCGGGAATATATATGACCTTTGATCCTGAAAAACATCATCGTCGTTCTATTCGCCTCAGAAATTATGATTATTCCCAACCCGGAGCATATTTTGTCACTATTTGTACCTACCAAAAACAATCCTGGTTTGGAGAAATCAAAAATGGGCAAATATACCTTAATCAATTAGGAAAAATTGTCGCTGATGAATGGCTAAAAACCTGCAAAATTCGACCTAATTTTAAATTGGATGAATGAGTTATTATGCCCAATCATTTTCATGGAATTGTTATAATTAATGATTATTCTGGCGACGATCAGAGTTTGGGCGCACGCGATGCGCCTCTAGATTTGGGCGCACGCGATGCGCCTCTAGATTTGGGCGCACGCGATGCGCCCCTACAGCAGAAACCGAATTCTTTATCGTCATGTATTGCGGGGTTTAAATCGGCGGTTACTAAACCAATTAATTTGCTTCGACAGAACACAGATACTCCTATCTGGCAACGCAATTATTATGAATCAATTCTTCGAGATGAAAAGTATCTAGCAGTTGTTCGAGAATATATTATTAACAATCCCAAAAACTGGCCAAATGATCGAGATTATCTGCCAATCGATCAACAATCACAAGAATTATATTTAGATTTGTTGTTTTAAGCGAGAATATAAAACAGTAGGGGCGAACCGCGTTCGCCCAGAGCCAATAATTAGCCCACCACCAATATCGAATTAATCAAAAAATTCAATTTTGTTTATCTGTAGGGGCGAACCGCGTTCGCCCACCCCCAATTATTAACCCACCACCAATATCGAATTAATCAAAAAATTCAATTTTGTTTATCTGTAGGGGCGAACCGCGTTCGCCCACCCCCAATTATTAACCCACCACCAATTTGTGTAAGGTTTCTAGCTTTTGATCGAAATCTTTTTCGAGATTATCTAGCTTTTGATCAACATCTTTCTGGAAGGTGTCTAGCTTTCGATCAACACTTTGAATACTATCTTTAATTTCCTTTGATCAACATCTTTCTGGAAGGTGTCTAGCTTTCGATCAACACTTTGAATACTATCTTTAATTTCCTTGAGGACAGATTCGAGGGAATAGGTAACGGCTTCTGCTGTCATTACGGTTAACTCCTATCAGTGGAGAGATAATGTAATTATCGATAAAAATCCTCTTAATTCTCCACTTCATTTTTTTTCGGGAAATATCGCCTCATCTTCCAATTTATCGCTGATTTCTGGCAGTTTTAGCAATATTCCAGCGAATAACCAATAGTAAACAGAAACAGGCTCGACGGAGAGAGGATAATAGTAGGGATTATAGCTAATAAAAAGTATAAAAATCCAGATACAGAGACCCCAATGCTTTAAAGCAGCATTTTTTACTTTTAAATAGGCTTTAAAGGTGAAAATACAGAGAATTGTCACCAGTACCATAAAAGCGATAAAACCGACGATACCGACTTCGTAGAGGAGTTTAGCGTAGTAGGTTTCAATTAGTCTTATCCCCTCTTCTCCCACTATATGACGAGCGCCACTGCTGGCTGTGCCTAAACCAAGACCAAAAAGCTGTGCATATTTGAAGACCCACTGCATTTGATCGACTACAAAGTCAATGGGAGACGAATATAACCAGCGATCGATAAAATTTAGCCCTCTTTCCCGAATAAAGGGAATTAACGTCACCGCGAGCAAGGAAAGCAGCCCCAAGATTCCCAATTTTAATGGTAACTTTCGTTTATTTTTGCTAGTAGCAATAAAAAGAACTAAATAAAACAAAGGTACTAGCAATAAAGGTAATCTTTGTCCAGAAACCAGAGTCGCAAGGAAGACTAAAACCATTGCCACCCAACCAGCGACGCGCCATCTTTTTTGCGGATCACTAAAACTGGCTGCGTAACTGATGACGCTACTAGATACTAAAAACCAACCCCATTGCCAAGGATCGGAAAATGTGCCGGGGAGACGAATTAAGCCTCGATCGGGATTATACAACACCGAACCCCCAACAAAACATTGAGCTTTCAAGCTGGCTTTTTCGCTAATATCTGGATAAAATTGGGTGTCGGATTTCGGGGCAGTAACTTCTAGTTGATTGAGGAATTCACTATCGGGACAGATGCCTTGGACGAGTAAGAAGTATTGAATTAGAGCTAAAAAGCAACAGACTAAGATCATCACGATTAAAAGCCGATTAACCACGAATAAATCCCGTTTTTCCTTGATTAAATAGTAGCCACAGAGAACTAGGGGAATATAACTGAGGAGGGTTTTTAATCCCACAATTCCCACTTCAATTGCTCCTTGGGGTAGATTGATAGAAAGAAAAGTTATCAAGCTGCTGACAAGTAAAATCAAAGCTGTGATGAGAAAAGGCTTGATTTTGGGGCTTAATTGCTTAAAAGTTTTGGTTTTAATTAAAATTGCCGCTAAAGCTGGGAAATAAAAGGCATCCTTGGCGATTTTGTAGAGAGCATAGGATGGCTCTTCGCCAATGAAGTTGCCTTTTATCTGAAAAACTCTCGCCACAGCAAAAGTGACGGTACTACTCAGGGGAAGATAGATGATTAGGGCTAATAATCCCAGACGGGGATGGATAAAAGAAGCAACCATGGCGGGAACTGCCAAAATTCCCAATAAGGCGGCTTTTTTGTCAAGTAAAATCCCTAAAACTAGACTAATTATTATGGTAGAGATCGCTAGTATATTTAGTAAGAGATAGTTCCTCTCTTTCATGCCGTACAGCTTTAACAGGTTTAGCAGAAAGTGTAGCAGATTTTTGCCGAGATTCTCAACTCACTGTTCGCTTAAATTGAAGAGGTAAGGTGTGCAAAAAAGGCTAAAATCTTTGTCTAGTCAAGTGTTGGCGAACAAAGAGTCGCTCAATTACGTCACAAACACAGTCAGAAAGAATAGATGATATCCCTGTAATTATATATTGGCTAAAACAAATGAGGATTGCGTCAATCATAGACAATAACCTAGCATCCCCTCATGGAAATCGTCAAGGATTAAGTTATGGGGAACTAGGGGTATTATTATTGACTTATATAGTAAGTGAAGAAGATCATAAAATCTGTTGTCTAGAAAAATGGGTCTGTGAACATCAAAGAAGCCTAGAAGGAATAACGGGATGGTCAATCGCAGAAAAAGAAGCAACGGATGACCCCATCTTGCCCCCAAAAATGGGCGAACGATGAGTCCTAAATCGTGGAGGCTGGGAGCAGGGAGAAAAAAGCTGGTGCCTGATGGCTGATAGCTGATAGCTAAAAGGCTGATAGCCGAAAGTTTCCTTTTGCTTCTTACCTGTTGCTATACTTATGTAAAATTTCATTTATCTCGATCTTGACTCCGTGGCCGAAAATCTTTCTTTTCAAGACCTTTATCAAGCTGGCATCAGTGCCTTTGAGCGTGGACAATATCGTCTTAGTATCGAGCAATTAAATGCGGCTTTAGCCTTAATTTCCTTAGGATCCCGAGCAGGGGGTGAGATACAAATTTGGTTAATTTCTGCCTATCAGGGGTTGGGAGAGGGGGAGAAAGCCAGTGAAATCTGTAAGCAACTTATTACCCATCCTATCTATCAAATTCGCGAACAGGCCAAGCGTCTACTTTATATTATCGAAGCTCCCCGTCTCAAACGCCCGGATGAGTGGATGACGAAGATTCCCGATTTAGAGAAACTTCCCGATAGCACAGCGCAATTTAAAAAGGGAACAAATAAACAGAAAAAAGAAGAACCCCCCGCACCCATGCAGTTAGAGCAGCATAAAAATACTGTTTTTATCGGACTGGCGATCGCTATTATTCTGTTAATGCTCTGGTTTTTTGCTAAAAATGGCTAAATTACTTGACAATAAACTTCTAATATGCTAGTGCAGTTGGCTATGGCTCCTAAATGGGCGATTTCATAACCGTGGGTGTTTTGGGTGGGAAAACCTAAGCAAGCGGCCTTAGCTATATGACCGAATTTCATGGCGATGGAGGCATCGCTACCAAAACCACTAATAATAGCTAATTGCAGGGGTATTCCCGCCTTTTCGGCCGCTATTCTTAATTCTTGATTTAATTGCTCATCATAGATACCGTAACCATCCTGAGACAATAACACAGGACTGCTGCCATCCTTAATCGGATATTCAGGAGCGAGGGGACAGATTTCTAAGGCAATTAAAGCATCTAAGCGGTTATTTGCCGTAAAAAACAAGGCCCCTAAGGCTCCTACCTCCTCCTTTGCTGAGGCAACCAGATATATATCCACTGCCGGGTTAATTACTCTGGCCGCTAATTCCAAAAGAATCGCCACGGAAGCTTTATTATCGAGGGTATAACTGGCAATGTAGTCTTTTAGTCGAAAGGGTTGTTTTCGGTGTTTTCCCACCACGACTCGACTACCGACGCGCACCCCACAAGCGTCTAATTCTTCCGGAGTCAATTTCGTCTCTATCCATGCGGATTCCCAGGTGACGGGAGTGTTTTCCTGCTGCACTTTTTGCGGGGATTGATGGGAAATATGACGGGAACCAAAGGAGAGAATCCCCGATCTGGTTTCTTTATCACCGATAATATCCACCACTCCCTCTCCGTAAATCCAAGGAAAAGCTCCCCCAAGTTGGCGAATTTGCAGAGTACCATCGGGATTAATTGCTTTGATAATAGCACCAATTTCGTCTTTATGACCAGTAATAGCAATTTTTTTGGTCGAATCTCGTCCTCTAATTTTGCCGATGACATTTCCCGCTTGATCTTGCCATGTTTCTAATCCTAACTCTTGAAAGCGTTCTAGTAAAAAGCGATCGATTTCCGTTTCCATCCCACTAGGAGAATGATGGAGGACAAGAGTGGCAATAGTGTCAAAGAGGTGATCAAAATCCATATTTGTCTTGATTTGTGGGTCGAAAGAGAATTATTATCGAAACAGGAAATCGAGAAGGTTTTGCAGGAACAATCTTGGCGCAGCCATGGCTCTTGGGTAATTGCCAGTTAGCATTTAATGATTAATCAGAGGTGCAGAATTAGCCAGAAAACCCGCAACTTTTAGAGACTCTAGCACCGAATTGTCATCCTCTACCCAATAGTTTTGTCCTAAACGTACAAATTGACGCTGAGTTCCCGCACCAATGGTGGCAATAACGGGAACTTTTGCCTTTTGTTTGTCTCCCGATTGCAGAATACTTTTAAGAAGATTTTGACGATTTTGGTTGACGACATCTTGCATCGATAAATTAACCATCACCATTTTAATGGTTTCGATCGGTTCCGCATCTTCGATAATTAATTGTACCCGATCATCTCGGCGATCAACTTTTCCCCACACCATTAAAGTTGCTTCCTCGACTAATAATTTTTGCAGACGTTCGTAGCTATCGGAAAAAACCACCGCTTCCGACTGTCCCGAGGCATCTTCTAGGGTTAAAAATGCCATGGGAGTCCCCTTTTTGGTCATAATTTTCTTGACAGCATTTAAGAGGACAATGGCACTGACTTTTTTTCTGGTTTTGTGTTCTTCTAAGTCAGCTAAATTGATAGGAGATAGGACTTGAGCGGCTCTTTGTAAAGCTTTTAAAGGATGTTCGGAAACATAAAAACCTAAATGTTCTTTTTCCAGTTTTAACTTTTCCTGTAGGGAAAAATCTTCCACTGCGGTGGCACTGGGAGACTGTTCAAACTCGGATTCTTGTTTATTTTCTATGCTCCCTCCTAGCATATCAAAAATATTCATTTGACCACTTTCTTTCTCTTTGGTGCGTTTTTGCGCCCAAGCAACTACTAATTCTAAATCTTCAATTAATTGATGGCGATTAGGTTGAATTTTATCAAAAGCACCACAATAAATTAGCGTTTCTAAAGCTCTTTTGTTGATCACTCGCAAATCAACACGCTCGCAAAAATCCCCTAAAGAAGTAAACTTTCCTCCCGCAGCTTCCCGGGCTTTTAAAATAGCCTCGATCGCATTTTCGCCCAGATTTCTAACTGCGGACAAACCAAAGAGAATTTTGCGCCCAATCGGGGTAAAATGTTTTTGCGATCGATTGATGTCGGGAGGTTCGACATCGATATTCATTTTCTGACAGTTTTCTCGATACTTTTCCACCTTATCCTGATTATCGCTACTAGCAGTTAGTAACGCTGTCATATATTCCACAGGATAATTAGCTTTTAAATAAGCAGTTTGATAGGTGACGTAAGCATAGGCAGTGGAGTGAGATTTATTAAAACAATTGGAGGCAATTAACCCGTTGCCCAGCAAAAAATTATGATCTTTCTCCACACCAATATCGTAAACGGGTTTCCTTCCCAGGGATTGACGACCGATAATTTTAACCATATTAGTAACTCAACTCTCCAGAGATTTTTACAACGGTGCTAATAGAAATATGGCATTTCTTTGCCAAATCAGGCTCACAAGAGCAAAAAAATGGCTCTCTTATTCTTTGTGTCATAAGTTTAACTTATATAAGAGCGATCAATCTTTGTGTCCTTTGTGTCTTTGTGGTTCTTTCCACTAGCTCGCCAGCAAGACTGTATCTTAGAATACATTTTACCCACCAAACCTAAGAGAGCCAAAAAACCTTGCCCCTGAGGGCAAAGGCCTGTATCGTACCTTGACGAGAGGTCAGCACTGGGTAGTTCACGGATTGTGTTATAATTATGGCCAAGCCGTCAAGGGATTTGAAAAGGAGTAACACCATGAGTCTATCTTCAGAAGCCTATCGCCAAGCCCTCGTGCGGGATGGAGAACGGCGCTATCGCGAATGGCACCAAAATTATCACAACCAATGCCGTCAATCAACGGCTGAATACCAAGCTCGTTCTGCCCAACAACACCCAACAAACCAACAACGTCCAACAAAGCCTTGGATTTCCTCGGAAGCCTACCGCCAATTTTTAGTCAAAGATGGGGAGCGGCGTTTTGCGGAATGGCATGGCCAGTTTTTAGACTATCAAAGACAATTTCTGGCCAGTCAATCCACCTAAACGGATGTCAACAAATCCGCATTACAGCAATCTCTGAAAATAGTGGCTACAGTCCACGAAGAAATAGCTAATACCAATTTTCAATAGTCCTGGCAGGCATCCTACTCCCCCCCCTTGCCCACCCGAATTCGGGTGGGTGAGGGGGGGGAACGCATATCAAACGCTATTGACAATCGGCCAATTTTGTGATCCGTGTGGGCATTTCAAGTGATACCAATCAATCAAAATAGTTACGAAATCTTAACATTTAGTCGATTTTTGTTTAACAGTTGAGATGAGAAATTATACTCAAATATGCCTGAATCGCGCTCTGGACAAGCAACTCACACGAGGTTAATTTTGTCAAGGGTTGTTAAGATGTGTTTACCTTACCATGTTGCTTATTCGGTATCAACTGTGTAAAATACTTATCAATAAAAATAATTGGCTCAAATCAGTCCTTAAACCTCTACCTTGATCATGACTTTTCTGATAAGTATCTCTTTGTGGCTCGTGGAGGGCCTACTCAAATATCAGCCTAGCACGGAGCAAAATCCCCCCACTAGTTTGCCTGTATTTACTTGTCCTAGTTGTGGTTCTCACCATACTATCAAGAACGGTTATATTCATAATGGGAAATCCAAACTTCACTGTGAAGAATGTGGTCAACCGTTTGTGATCAATCCCACTAATAAAACCAGATATCCCGATACCAAACAATTAATCGATCAACTCTTACTCGAACTAATTTCCTGACGAGGAATTGCCAGAGTAGCAGGGGTAAGTTGGTCATGGTTACGAAATTATGTCAACGTCTCGACTTCCCTCGACGTTGACCCTGAGCGAAGCCGAAAGGTCAACAATAAACTGTCGACTGTTCCCTGTCAACTCAAGGTTTCGGACAAACCAAAAGGTAAATTGCTCATAGAATGTGATGAGATGTGTCCTTTTGTTTTTTCTAAGACGATAAAGGTCTATATTTGGCTGGTAATTGATAGAAAGACAAGGGAACTTATTGGTGGCTATTTAGGATATAGGAGCCGCCAATCAGCTAAAAAACTTTTGCCAAGTTTACCCAGTGTTTACCGACAATGTGCTGTTACTTACACTCATTTTTGGGAGTCCTATAAGACAATAGTTCCGAGTAAACGTCATCGAGAGGTACAGCCAAGAACCTGGTCAAACTAATCTCACCTTGGAAGACTTGATAAGACCTTTCGACCAAGGATTTCTCGGTTGGTGAGAGAGATTCTATAAAAAAATGGAGAATCACCTTGGGGAGCCTTTTGGTATTTTATCCATGACTACAATGCACAGCAAAGCCAAGCATTAAGGCTCCATCACCACGGCTCTTCTCGACTTTGTGTGATAATTTTTGCTTATGGAATCGTGAAATACTTATCAGGCAAGACTTTTATTGCTATTTTGCTGAAGAAACTATCAGTATAGATCTCGTTTCCACACAGAAACCAGAAGAGCCTCACCACGACCGAATCACCACCCAGAAAAATCAAAAGGTAAATTATCCATAGAGTGTGATGAAATGTAGTCATTGGTTTTTTTAAGACGATAAAGGTTTACATTTGGCTGGCAATTGATAGAAAGACAAGGGAAATTATTGGCGGCTATTTAGGAGATAGCAGTCGCCAAGCAGCCAAAAAACTTTCGGCCCAGTTTACCCGGTGTTTACCGACAATGTGCTGTTACTTACTTACACTGATTTTTGAGAGTTATATAAGACAGTAATTCCGAGTAAACGTCATCGAGCGGTAGGAAAAGAAACTGGTCAAACTAATCCCATTGTAAAGACTTAATAACACCTTTCGACCAAGGATTTCTCTGTTGGTGAGAGAGAATCTATCTTTCTCTAAAAAAACGGAGAATCACCTTGGCGCTGCTTGGTATTTTATCCATGACTACAATGCACAGCAAGGCAAAGCATTAAGCCTCCATCACTACTACAGAACCACAACCAGAAATTTTTGTCAAGTAAAAATTGTGCCAAATTTAGATGAGCTTACCCTGTATAGATGATTTCCTGACCTCAAATCACATTTTATTCTCTTGTCAACTTTAATCTAAAAATCGAGAAAAAAGCAAAACCGCCCATCATACCATAAAAAAATTATGCAATAGGTCTAATGTATCAGACTTATCTGAGAAATCCCTACACACCTCTTAACGAAAAAAACTGAGAATTACTACATACTTCTTAACGAAAAACAGCTAACTTAGGTATTGACAACGACAAATACAGGGTGTTATCTTTAAAAGTGCGGAAGTGATGAAGGCAGAAACCCCAAATAAGTTTCTGAATCCTCCATGACCTCAGCATTGTACAAACTCTATGAAAACAACAAAAAGGTATACCTACCATGGCAGTTGAAAAAACTAACTCTTCCTCTAGCTTGGCTGAAGTTATTGACCGTATTCTTGACAAAGGTATCGTTATTGATGCCTGGGCTCGCGTATCTCTGGTGGGCATCGAATTATTAGCGATTGAAGCTCGTGTAGTTATCGCTTCTGTTGAAACCTACCTCAAATATGCTGAAGCTGTTGGTCTGACTCAATCTGCAGCGGTTCCTGCTTAAGGACTGATTCCAGATTCTCCCATCTGCTGAGTTAAAACCCTACTGGGTTTTCCAGATTCTTAGCTTTTCTTTGATCCCTATTGAGTTTAGTTACCTCTCTCTTGGGGCGCAATAGTCTATAATCGACAGTTTGGCACGGCAACGGATAGCGAAACAAAGCTAGATCCATACAAATTATTTTTGTAAACGTGATTTTGTCCTTTGTAGCTAGGTTTACCCCCTACCACCAGAGTGTGGGACTCACTATTTTTCGGAATAGAAAGTCATTTTTGGTGTGGAAGCTGCGCCCCCTGAGATGCGGTAGTTCGATAGATCAATTTTGGGATCAGCACTGTACACTTTCTATACAAACAACAAAAAGGTCTACTACCATGGCAGTTGAAAAAACTAACTCTTCCTCTAGCTTAGCTGAAGTTATTGATCGTATCCTTGACAAAGGTATCGTTATTGATGCTTGGGCTCGCGTATCTCTGGTGGGCATCGAATTATTAGCGATTGAAGCTCGTGTAGTTATCGCTTCTGTTGAAACCTACCTCAAATATGCTGAAGCTGTTGGTCTGACTCAATCTGCAGCGGTTCCTGCTTAAGGGTTGATCCCAGATTATCCTATCTGCTGAGTGAAAACCCGACTGGGTTTTCCAGATCCTCGGCTTTTCTTTAAATCCCTATTGAGTCTAGTTACCCCTCTCTTGGGGCGCAATGGTCTATGATTGACAAGGTTGGCACGGCAACGGATAGCAAAAACAAAGCTAGGCCTATACAAGTTATTTTTGTAACCGTGATTTTGACCTTTGTAGCTAGGTTTACCGTCTATCGCCAGAATGTAAGGCTGACTATTTTTCTGAGTAGAAAGCCATTTTGGGGGTGGGAGGTTGCGCCCCTCAGTCTGGGGTAGTCCCCTACCTCAACTTTGGGATGATAAGAAAAGTCGAAATCTGCTGTCTCTCCCCCCAGTCTCCGTGAAGGTTTTTCTAACGGGTGATTGGGTCAAATCCATTCCATAGTATTTAGTAATTGAGGACAACCCCATGCCTGCTCTCATGGAACAGTTCCGCCAGGATCGTTTATCGATTGCTGAAGAAGTAGCTAAACTCTCGCGAGAAGTACAATCTTTTCTGTTGGATGTCAAAACTGAAAGACAAAAACAAGCGCAAGAACAGGCAACTGCTTTGCGCCAATCTTTCCAAAAAGTTCAACAGGAAAGCCACTTGTTCTTAACAGCTACCCAAAAACAGCGTTTAGCTCAGGCGGAAAAGCAAAAAGAGGATTTACGTCAATTTCAAGAACAACGTTTAGCTGAAGCGAAACGGTTAGATGATGACTTACGTCAACAGCGTCTAGACCGAGCCAAACAGCTAAAGGACGATTTAAGTCAATTCCAAGAACAACGTTTAGCAGCAGCAAAACAGCTGGAGAACGACTTACGTCAACAGCATCTAGATCGAGCTAAACAGCTGAAAGAGGATTTAAGTCAATTCCAAGAACAGCGTTTAGCGGCAGCGAAGCAGCTAGAGGACGACTTACGCCAACTTCATCTAGATCGAGCTAAACAGGTGAAGGATGATTTAAGTCAATTTCAAGAAAGACGTTTAGCTGAAGCGAAACAGCTAAAAGACGAATTGCGTCAATTTCGTCAAGATTTGTCTATCTACGTTTTTGGCAAATAAATCTCTAGGTTAATTCCAACCCACTTAACCCTAGGGCTAGAGTAAAAAACCTCTAGTCCCTTTTCCTAGCTAAACTAGAGGACTATCTGAGAATACAACAATAAGCTTTTGGTTTTCAACCTACTATGCTGGTCCTGTTTTTCTAAGTTTCTAGACTCAACCTAGAAGTGCTGGGTTCCTATTTAGTCCGCTCTAGGTCTCTGGTAAATTAAGAAGTATATAAAACTTCACTTAGTTTATAGTTAATGTTGTCATTAGTAGTATTTTATAGCAGTTTTCATCAGAATGAGGCATGGGCAAGAGGCTTAAACCCTTTGTTGGCAAAACTTGTCGATACCTCAGTAACGTGAAAAGCGCTATATTGACAAAGGAAGTAAGTGAAAAGGACTGCATCTGCTTGGAGATTGTTATTGTTTAAGTCTTGAAAAGTAATCTAGACAATAATTTTCGACCCTTAGACCCTTGACTAATGAATATCCTAAAAATACCTTCATCGGAAATTTTGGGTCTGAAACCCCGCCGTTCTAGGTTGGCTTTACGTTAGAATTAAAAGGCCAGTCTCGAAAACCAAGTGGACGGCGCAGCACCTTGAAAACTCGGCTTAGGGGGTTCCGACCAGAAAAGCTTGGC
>NZ_JADBTB010000182.1:0-19161 GCF_020246405.1 Microcystis sp. M083S1 | reverse complement strand
TTATAAAATTGATTAAACCCTCTATTTGTCTTTCTCTTTCATTTTGATTGGTTTCCATTTGCTTTTTTCTTTCATTTCTTGGCAGAACGTTTTTATTTTACCATAGCAAGCTCTATTTACGTATCAAATGGAATTGCTATAGTATCTTTCCACAACAATAGTTCAAATTTGAGTTTTATATTATCATTTTTTATGTAAAAATGGGGATTTGTGATCGCATTTGGCAGAATATTGAAAGTGCGATCGCTTTTTTATCGGGTGCATTAACACAGTATAATGCGCCTTATTTGTTGTCTATAATTTAAAAGATTGAGGCAAGGCAGTTTGTTGGGTTGGTCTTGTGTTAAAATTAAGCTGGAGTAAATTATAATCTCCGATTAAAATTTCAACGGAACAATCACCATGAACTTTTATACCGTTATTCTGAGAAAAAGTGCAGACTATTGGGTTTCATTATGTCTTGAAAATGGATTAGTTGGACAAGGAGAAACTCAGGAAAAAGCTATTGAGAAACTAAAAGAAGCGATTGAATCTTTTTGGGAGATTTATCGTGATCAAGCCAATATCTATACCAGTCCTATTCCTATAGACGAACTTCATGAATTTTTAACTGTGGGAG
The DNA here is from genome assembly GCF_020246405.1 of Microcystis sp. M083S1. Classification (NCBI taxonomy): domain Bacteria; kingdom Bacillati; phylum Cyanobacteriota; class Cyanophyceae; order Chroococcales; family Microcystaceae; genus Microcystis; species Microcystis sp. M083S1. Next base: position 18,542 of record NZ_JADBTB010000182.1, on the reverse strand, counting down.
ATTCTGAAACTCCCGAAACTTACGAACTCAGAAAAGTTTATGCCTAAAAATATTCCTTCTCTTAAACCCAAAGCACTAATCAAAATTCTTGAAAAAGGAGGCCGTCAATTTTATCGAGAAGGAAAAGGTGATCATCGTTTATATTGTAGAGTATTGTATAATCAACGTCGAATCGTTCCTATCGATATAGGTGCAAAAGAAATGTCCCCTGCTTATGTTTTACGAATTTTTAGACAATTTGGTTTTACAGATGAAGAAATAGAACATTTATTAAAATAGATGATTGAATGCGTTTTTTCAAACGAAGAAATTATCTATTCTAGTACGCTTTATCTTAATTTTATTTCCAAAAGCTAAAATAAAGCCAAAGCTAGTTTTTAAGGTACATTAACACAAGAGTAAAACCCTCGATTGCTTGTTATAAATTGATTTAATGATTAATTTTCACCCAGTCATCGTCGATAAATTAGCCTGCCTTAAAAACAGGTAAAGTGACTATCACCATTTTGCCTAATTTTTTCACTCTGGTAATGAACTTTTGATTATGAAATGATCCAAAGACGTTAATTTAAAAGATTGAGTTCAGGGGAGTTTGTTGGGTTGGTCTTGTGTTAAAATTGGGTTAGGGCTAGTCTGAATCATTTATCCTGTATCATTTAACGGCGGAGAAAACTATGGTAAAAACCTTTAAAGCAATTTTGAAAAATAATACCCTTCAATGGCTTGATGAAACCCCTGAAATCAACTCCGAATATCCTGTTAATGTTTATATTACCTTACTAGAAGAAAATATTATTGGTGAAAATCGATCTAACGGTCAAAAAATGGCCAATGCTTTGAAAAAAATTGCTAATAATAATACTTTTACTGATGTTGATACCCAACAGTGGCAACAACAAAATCGGTGCGATCGCTCTCTTCCTGATCGGGATTAAATCATGTTATTAGATAGTAATATTATTATCTATGCCGCTCAATTGGAAAATGAGTTTCTCCGGGAGTTTATTGCAGAAAATTCTCCTTATGTATCTGCTTTATCCTATCTGGAAGTTTTAGGCTACCATCGGTTAACTCATCAGGATAAAGTCTATTTTGAAGAATTTTTTAATGCTTCTCAAATTTTACCCATCTCTCAACCTGTAATTAACCAAGCAGTAACTTTAAAACAAATCAGAAAGATGTCCTTAGGAGATGCCATTATTGCGGGAACAGCTTTCGTTTATAATTTAACAATTGTAACTCGCAATATTGATGATTTTAATTGGATCAGTAAATTAAATCTATTTAAGTGGAATAGGAAGATGAAATTTATCGATAAACTAATAAATTATCATCACCTAAACCACTTTCTAGCCTAATTAATAGGGCCATTTCCAGTTAGTAATCTCGTCCTTATCGATACCATTGGTAAAAGCATAATCGAGATTATCGATAATAGCATTTTTCATCCGTTCTTTCACATGACCGGCAGCAGAACCTAATTTCGGCACGCGATCAATCACATCTATTACTAAATGAAAACGATCAACTTGGTTACGAATCGCTAATTCTAGGGGAGTATTAATATTCCCTTCTTCTTTGTAACCGCGCACATGAATACGTTCCTGATTACTGCGACGGTAGGTAAGTTTATGAATCAGCCAAGGATAACCGTGAAAATTAAAAATAATTGGCTTATCAGGGGTAAATAAACTATCAAAATCCCGTTCCGATAAACCGTGAGGGTGTTCACTTTCCGACTGTAATTTAAACAGATCAACCACATTGATAAAGCGAACTTTTAAGTAAGGGAATTCCTCCCAGAGAATTGCCGTTGCTGCTAAAGATTCTTTAGTGACAATATCCCCACAGCAAGCCATAATTACATCCGGTTCATCGGGATTGATTCCGTCATCATCGTTACTTGCCCAAGCCCAAATACCGATACCTTTGGTGCAGTGTTTAATTGCTTCTTCAATGGTCAAGTATTGCAGGTGTTTCTGTTTATCAGCAACGATAATATTAGTGTAATCCTTGCTCTTGAGACAGTGATTAGCCACACTTAATAAACAATTCCCATCGGGGGGAAGATAAACCCGCACCACGTCGGCACTTTTATTGGTTACTAAATCGATAAAACCGGGGTCTTGGTGACTAAAACCATTGTGATCCTGCCGCCAAACTACCGAGGATAATAACAGATTCCAAGAGGAAACAGAAGCACGCCAAGGCACATGATTTTTGCAGATATCGAGCCATTTAGCGTGTTGGTTGAACATGGAATCAATAACGTGGGCAAAAGCCTCGTAGGAGTGAAATAAACCGTGACGACCGGATAATAAATAACCCTCTAACCAACCGACTAAAGTATGTTCACTCAGCATCTCCATCACACGACCATCGGGAGATAATTGGCTACCATCTAAATCCTCTGGATAGGTATCAGCTAACCAAGCTTTTTTAGTCACTTCATAGAGAGCCGCTAAACGATTAGAAGCGGTTTCATCGGGACCAAAAACGCGAAAATTAGTCATATTATTTCGCATTACATCCCGCAAAAATACCCCCATCACTCCCGTGTTTTCCGCTTCCACTTGGCCCGGGTGGGTGACATCTACGGCATACTGACGAAAATCGGGCATTTTTAGGTCTTTACGCAGCAATCCGCCATTAGCGTGCGGATTAGCACTCATGCGACGATGACCCCTAGGAGCGAGTTCTTTAAATTCCGGCTTAAATTTACCCGTGGTATAGTCAAATAATTCCTCCGGGTTATAGCTTTTCATCCACTCCTCTAATTTTCTCAAGTGTTCGGGGTTTTCCTGCATAGCACCCATGGGGACTTGGTGAGCGCGCCAGAATCCTTCCACTTTATGACCATCAACGTTTTTCGGACCTGTCCAACCCTTGGGAGACCGGAGGATAATCATCGGCCAGGGGTAACGTTTAGCCACTCCCGTGCTGCGAGCTTCCTGTTGATAGGAGCGAATCTGATTGATACAGTGTTCTAGGGTAGCGGCCATTTTTTGATGGCAGTGCATGAGGTCTTCATCTTCCTTACATTCGACGATGTAGGGAGTGTAACCGTAACCGACAAAGAGACTTTCTAACTCGTGCGTCGAAATACGGGAGAGAATGGTGGGATTAGCGATTTTATAACCGTTTAAGTTTAAAATTGGCAGTACCGCACCATCGCGAATCGGGTTAAGGAATTTATTCGAGTGCCATGCGGTGGCAAGGGGGCCGGTTTCTGCTTCCCCATCACCCACCACCACGGCCGTAATTAGGTCGGGATTGTCGAAAACAGAACCGTAGGCATGGGAAACACTATAACCCAGTTCGCCGCCCTCATGGATAGAACCGGGGGTTTCGGGGGTGACGTGACTACCGATGTGACCGGGAAAAGAAAATTGTTTAAAGAATTTTTGTAATCCTTCCTCGTCTTCACTTTTATCGGGGTAAATTTCCGAATAGGTTCCTTCTAGATAAACCGGACCGAGTACCCCCGGCGCTCCATGGCCAGGACCTGCCATAAAAATCACATCGAGGTCGTATTTTTTGATTAAACGGTTGAGGTGAACGTAGGTAAAACTTAAGGCCGGACTTGCTCCCCAGTGACCAAGTAAACGATACTTAACGTGTTCGGGTTTAAGATGTTCTTTGAGCAGGGGATTATCGCGCAGATAAATCATACCTACAGCTAAATAGTTACAAGCGCGCCAATAGGCATGGGTTTTGTAGAGTTCGTCTTGAGAAAGGGGATTTTGCTCTGTTAAGGGTCTTTCTGGTGCGAATACCATGAATATTTCTCCAATATCTATGAACGATGAGATTAAGAGAGTTGATAGACAATTTCTCCATCGAGAGGGTTAACCCTCGGTCAGTTTTCAAACTGTAATCAAGAGTCTAACCTTTCGGAGCGTAAAAAACTATTAAAATAAGCTATATTTTGCCAATCCGGCTAGGGGAATTTATGTCAGTCGGGCAGGGTTTTTAAATGGCTTTTAAAGGCATATTAATATGTTCTTAACTTAGGTATCAATCATTCTCAGAAAGCTTTTAATGATTTTTTAATGTCAACTTTTCCCAAAAGGCTATATAATCATATTTTACTTTTTCGACAAAGGCCTAATCAGGTTTTCTCGATGCCGGTGGCGAGGACGACTAGGGTAGCAAATTGATGATTTTTTATCTTGGAAGCACTGAAACTTAAAATCTTTCTATACTTCATCTAGCGATCAATAAAAGCTGATTAGCATATATAGTGATTCTCTACAGGCTAATCAATTCTCGGATTGTTTTTTCTTGATCGTGCCTAAGCTTATCGCAGCTGCAAAGGAGTTTTTTTCATGACAAAAGTAAGAGTCGCCATCAACGGATTCGGTCGTATCGGTCGCCTCGTTTTTAGGGCGGGTATCCAAAATCCTGATTTCGAGTTTGTTGGTATAAATGATCTGGTTCCCTCCGATAATATTGCCTATCTGCTCAAATACGACTCCACCCACGGACGTTTTCAGGGTACGGTAGAAGCAAAAGAAGATGGCATCGTCGTGGATGGTAAGTTTATCCCCTGTTACTCGATTAAAGACCCTGCTCAACTGCCCTGGGGTGCAACTGGGGCCGATTATGTGGTCGAGTCCACTGGTTTATTTACCACCGCGGAAGGGGCAGGAAAACACCTGGAAGCCGGGGCCAAACGGGTGGTTATCTCCGCACCCACCAAAGATCCCGACAAAATTCGTACCATTGTACTAGGCGTTAACGATAATGAGTACGATCCCGCTAAAGATCTGATCGTCTCTAACGCTAGTTGTACCACCAATTGTTTAGCCCCGATCACCAAAGTTATTAACGATAACTTCGGACTAGCGGAAGGATTAATGACCACGGTACACTCGATGACCGCCACTCAACCCACCGTCGATGGTCCATCGAAAAAAGATTGGCGCGGTGGTCGCGGCGCCGGTCAAAATATTATCCCCTCCTCCACGGGAGCAGCCAAAGCAGTAACCCTAGTTATTCCTTCCCTAAAAGGCAAATTAACCGGTATGGCCTTCCGTGTGCCAACTCCCAACGTTTCGGCGGTGGATTTAACCTTTAAAACCGAAAAAGCCACCAGTTACGAGGAAATCTGCGCCGCTATGAAAGCCGCCAGCGAAGGTCCGATGAAAGGTATCCTCGGTTATACCGATGAGGAAGTGGTATCGAGTGACTTTATCACTGACCCCCGTTCCAGTATCTTTGATGCTAAAGCTGGCATTCAACTTAATGCCAATTTCTTTAAGGTCGTCTCTTGGTACGATAACGAATGGGGTTACTCCTGCCGGATGTTAGACCTGATGAAAATGATGGCAGCTAAGGAAGCAACCCTCGTAACAGCCTAAATCAGTTATCAGTTATCAGTTTACTGTTTACTGATAACTGATAACCGATAACTGATAAGATGAATCCAAAATTTAAAGATATTACCGCTTGGGAACAGGCACAATTATTAATGCAGCCGGCATTTATTCGGGTGCTGGATAATCTGCGTAAACAGTTAGAAAATTCCCTCTGGAAAGGAACTTATACAGAAATTCAAGATCCCTATCCCAGTTATCTGCTCTGTTTGACTTATCTCGATCGCTCCGTTACTGTAAATATTTGGGAACTTTGTTTTCAAGTCTGTTTTCTCGATTATCCCACCGATGAGGGAGAGAGCGTCACCATCGATACCAGTCTCCTCGACCCCACCGGTGAACTAGATTGGCAGAGTTTGGAAACGAAAACCGAGCGCATTATTAAGCAATTATTCGCTAATTTACCTCCATGAAAGCAGATTTAGAAACGATCAAGGCAGAGTATGCCGCTAATTTTCTGAAAAATTACAGTAATGATCCCCAAAATTTAGCATCCCAAACAATTTTAATCGATCGCTCCGATTGGGGTTTATTAGAATTAAAAGGCCAGGATCGACTGCGTTTTCTCCACAATCAAACCAGTAACGCGATCGAGCGCCTGAAACCGGGTCAGGGTTGTGAGACAATTTTCCTTAACTCTACCGGTCGTACCCTCGATTTTGTCACAGTTTACGCTGGCGATGATTCCCTCCTCATCCTCGTTTCTCCCCAACGTCGTCAATTTTTACTGGAATTGATCGATCGCTATATTTTCCCCTTCGATAAGGTGGAAATTAGCGACTTAACCGATAATTTTGCCATTGTCACCCTAATAGGTACTGAAAGCGGGCAATACCTGCAAAAAATCGCCATTCCAGAGCAGATTTTAACGGGGGTGCAGCATAGTCATTATCTCCTTTCTCAACCCGCCCTGAGAGTGGCCGTCGGCACCGGCTTAGACCTACCCGGATACACTTTAATCGTTGCCGCCGCCGAAGCCGGTCCCCTCTGGGAAAATTTAATTAAAAATGGCGTTACTCCCGCAGATGAGCAGGTGTGGGAATACCTGAGAATCCATCAGGGCCGACCAGCAGTCGATCGAGAATTAACCGAAGATTATAACCCTTTAGAGGCCGGTTTATGGCGAGCGATTGTCTTTGATAAGGGCTGTTATATTGGTCAAGAAACTATCGCCCGTCTCAACACCTATAAAGGCGTAAAACAAAGACTTTGGGGCATAAAACTCAGCCAACCCGTCCCCAGCAATACCCCGATTATTTTAGAAGCGCAAAAAGTCGGTTTACTCACCAGTGTGCTGGAGGATTTTGGCTTGGGTTATGTGAAAACAAAAGCGGGAGGAGAGGGTTTAAAAGTACAAATCGGCGAGGCAACAGGAGAATTAATCCCCTTACCCTTCCTCTCTCACGAATACCCCTAGAAAAGTGAGAAGTGGGGAGAGGGAATTATGAATTATGAATTATGAAGAACGTAGGTTGGGTTGAAGTATGAAACCCAACTGATAACTGATAACTGAAAAACCCCCCTAACCCCAGCGACTAGCGATAGGCATTCGCCAACCAGTGCCAAAAGCGCGATCGCTAATTTTTAAGACCGGGGGAGCTTGTTTGCGCTTAAATTCGGCATTTTTAACTAATTTAATCACTTTCTGCACAATTTCAGGCTCAAAGCCGGCGGCGATAATTTGTTCGGCGGATTGATGGCGATCGATTAATAGTGCTAAAATAGCATCTAAAATCTCGTAGGGAGGTAAAGAATCTTGATCCTTCTGATTGGGTTTTAATTCAGCACTAGGAGCTTTATTAATCACATTGAGGGGAATAATTTCCCCGTGCCGATTTAACCAGCGACAGAGGGAATAAACGCGGGTTTTCGGCACATCAGCAATCACTGCTAAACCACCATTCATATCACCGTAAAGGGTGCAATATCCCACCGCCATTTCTGATTTATTGCCAGTGGATAATAGTAAATGACCAAATTTATTAGAGAGAGCCATTAATAAATTACCGCGAATGCGTGACTGAAGATTTTCTTCGGCAATACCAAAATCAGTCCCAGCGAAAAGCCGCTCTAAAAGTTGATCATAAGCAGTCATAATTTCTTTAATTGCTAACTTCTCACTTTTGATACCTAAATTATTAACTAAAGCCACTGCATCGCTAATCGAATGGTCGGAACTATAGGGAGAAGGCATCATCACAGCGAGAACATTTTCTTTACCTAATGCGTCGCTGGCAATAGCGGCAACTAAACTGGAATCAATGCCACCACTCAAGCCGAAAATTACCCGTTTAAAACCGCATTTCTGCACATAATCTCGCACTCCTAAGACTAAAGCTCGATAAATTTCCTCATCTTCATCGACGGGTAAAGGATGAATAACTGCGGGTAACAAATCTTGATTAAACTCGATCAATTCTAGGCTAGAAGTAAATGCCTGAGCGCGATAAATCACTTCTCCTTGTCGGTTAAAAGCCACGCTGTCACCATCAAAAATTAAATCATCATTACCTCCCACTTGATTGACATAAACTATCGGTAAATTATATCTAGTGGCACTATGGGATAATAAAGATTCTCGCAATTTTTGCTTACCGACACTGTAGGGAGAAGCGGAAAGATTAACGATTAAATCCACTCCTAAATTAGCTAAATCGGCGATGGGATTAACCGCGTATTGACGCTGACCCCAAAATTGTTCATCATTCCAAACATCTTCACAGATAGTTACACCGATTTTTACATTATTTTCTGTTATTTGAAAATATTGACTTTCTTTCCCAGAAGCAAAGTAACGATCCTCATCAAAAACATCGTAGGTAGGCAATAAACGTTTAGTAAAAATTTGTTTAATCTCTTGACTTTTTAACAAAGCTATGCTATTAAATAACGGCTTTTCTCCCCTGACCGTTGCCGAGGGATTTTTTTCGACAAAACCGACTAAGACGGCTAACTTTTCTGGTAATTGTTGGGACAATAATTGCAATTGTCGAGACATTTTCTCCACAAAACCCAGATTTAATAACAAGTCTCTGGGGGGATAACCACAGAGGGATAATTCCGGGGTTAAAAGTAATTCCGCTCCCTGATTAAATGCCGTTTGAGCGGCCTCTAAAATTCTTTGGGCATTTCCTTCGATATCTCCAACAATGGGATTTAATTGAGCGATAGCAATTCTCATATTTTTTCCTATTTAAACAAAAACTAACGGTTGCTCTTTAAAGGGAGCAAAAGCTTTTTCATCAAAGCGATATAAACTAGCAGGACGACCGGCACCACGAGAGACTTTTAAACCCATATCCTTGAGAAATCCTAATTTCAATAGCCGATTTCTGAAGTTAGAATAATCACTAAAATTTTTACCTAAAATTGTCTCATAAAATTGATAAAGATCATTTAAAGTAAATAATTCTGGTAAAACCTCAAAAGCGACGGGACTATATTCTACTTTATTGCGTAATCTTCGCCAGCCATATTCCAAAATTTGACCGTGATTAAAGGCTAAATCTGGCACTTTATCAATCATATACCAAGTGATATTATAATCCCGTTCAGTGATTAACTTTGCTTCCTCAAACCGCACTAAAGCGAAGTAACTCACCGATAGATAACGTTCCCTAAAACTCTCGGCCGCTGCCGGGGAATCTCCCTCTGGACTGCCAAAAGTATATAACTGTTCTAGATAGAGATTATTGACACTAATTTTCTCGGCTAAAATTCGATAGGCTGCCGTTTCCAGTGATTCCCCATTTCTCACTAAAGTTCCGGGTAAACTCCAGTAATTACTAAAAGGTTCTTCCCGTCGTTTAATCAGAAGCACCAGCAGCCGATTTAATTGGGTATCAACGGAAAAGATCACGTTATCAACTCCCACTTTAAAATCAGCTAGAGATTTATTAGCTAGGGTCTTTGGCGGTTTCATGCGTAAAGTTTTTGACCTTCGATATAATCTTTAATCGGTGCAGGAACAGCCTGTTTATCGCCTTTTTCTCGATAATCTGTTGAGGATACAGCCGGAGCAAATACATCAGCAATTAGACAATCACCCCCCAATGTTTGCAGTTGTTCAATATCATCTTGGTTAATAGGATAGCCTGGACGAGGAATCACGAGAATTTTGACTTTTTCTAGTAATTCTTGGCTACGATACCAGTGCCTAATTTGTCCAGCTAAATCAGAACCAATGACTAGGGTATATTCCTCCTGTTCTCCCCAAATTGCTTGCGCTTTTTCCACACTAATTAAGCTACGTCGATCGCTTAATTCTCGTCGCAGTTGTATATTATCCCTTGGGGGTTGAATATCCCGGATGAGCAAATTTAACATCCTCAGACGATGTTCGAGACTGGTTTGATGATTTTTAAAGGGATTATCGGCAGCCCAAACTGCAACAATATCGTACTGTTCCGATAACCATTTTAGTATGGCTTGATGACCGGCAGTAGGAGGATCGGCACTGGTTCCAAAAAGGGCAATTTTAAGCATAGGGTTCAATTGCTTGCTCACTGAGGGATTCGTTTAACTCTGCTCAAGCTTGGCAAAGATTAACTTCTCCCCATTATAGTTGATTTTACCAAAATAGGGCAAGAGGATCAGTGATCAGTAATCAGTGATCAGTAATCAGTGATCACTGAAGTTTTGCGACGAGTGGGCTGCTATTAACTTAACAGAAAATTCCCTAACACTTGGCCGTTCTGAATAGGGGAGATTGCGTCTAATTGCAAAGGGTGCATCTCACATTTGCAGAAATACCGACAATCAGCACTTATCAGTGACTCTTAAATTGGTACAAAAATATGAACAATCGCGTGTAAGCATCCCACCGAAAAGCTAATGCGCGGGGGGTTTGGGGGCGGCGCCACGCCCCCAACGGGGGGTTTGGGGGGTAGAACCCCCCAAAGGCTTGGATTGAGTGATAAAATCGGAAGTAATGCCCGATTTTAAAAGAGAGTTTCCCCGTAAAAATCCCAATTGGTAGATTGACAAAAATGAGATGCACCTATTGCAAAAAGATACTTATTCTTGAATAAGAGCATAATCATAATGCTCCAAAATTTCACCTAAACAGGATGAATTATCATCGTATAAATTACCTAAGTTGTCTTCTTGCAAATGGTTTCTAACCCGATCAAAAAGCCCAACGGAATAGACACTATCATCATGACGAGAACGGTATCTAATCCCATCTACTCCTTGGGGATGTTCCCAAATTGCCTGCCCCCAAGTCCGACAATATTCATAATCACCAGAAGAAATGCGGGCATCTATTCCTATGCGAACAAGGGCCGGCCCCGTTAAGTCGGCCAACACTAAAGTGCGATCGCTTCTAATTCTAAAAAGATTTCTATTTCTTAGGGCTGTAACGGTTACGGCTCCGTCAAATGTTCGGCCAAAACATTCAATAAAGGTACTGCACTCATCACCCACATAGAGAAGCCCATAGCCCTGATTTGGCCCATCGAAACGACCGCTACCACTGCGGTCAAAATGAAGACTAGAAAGGTGTCCGGTTTTATTTAATCTTAGCCAGGGGCCTGGGGTTTCAATGACGGGCAATTGACGCTGACTAAAATCGTCTGGTGGGAGGGGAAAAGGAGGCAAACCCATTACGCTGCGCTATGACTCCCGTAGCACTTAGCGGCCAAAACCACTGGCTCGATTTCTCCCTTTTGGAGTTTTTCTAGCGGGGTTGCTCCCTCTAAACGAATATCACCCGTGAGCAGAAAGAGCATTTGTGTCCAAGCACCATCTTCTTTTAAAACGGCTAACACTTGGTCTAAACCTGACAAAACTTTGCCATCAATAAATTGCCAAGCGGGATAAACTAATTCCTCGTTGACAGATAAACCTAAGACCTGATGATTGAGCCTCATAGTTTCTAATTCCAAAGAACTACAGGCTAAAACACTACAAACCTCAGCGCTGGTTAAGGTTCCGCCTTGCTGAGATAGGAACCGCTTCTTCGCTTCTTCGCCTCGTTTAATGGCAGCTGCCAACGCAGGGGCCAAAGCTAAAGGAGATTGTGTTTTTTGTATAGATTCTAACATTTTTAAGCAACCCTACCACCGTCAACAAGACCTGTATAAAACAAATATAAGTCTCCCTTCAAATGTTTAGTCTCTTGTATCAGCTTACTTTTATCGTCTGAATACCCAATAACCTTACCTTTCTCTGGCCAGCCATATTTGTCGCACTCAGTGATCTCTACGACCACCCATTGATCGGGGTAATAGGATGAGACATCGGCTATACTCCAATCTTCTGTTTTGTGGCTAAGTGCTTTCATGGCTGAATCGGCTGCTTTCATAAGCTCCTCTAGAAATGTTTAATTTTTCTGTTGAACTGCTAAACCTGAAAATAATCCTAGACAAAGGTTTCAATAGCCTAGACCTGGACTCTATGATCCGTCTGAAACTTGCTCATTATCACAGACTTCGGTTTTCAACAACCAACAATTCTTATTATAATCCCGATCTCCATTTGTAGCCAACAATTGTTGCAACGGAGATAATGACGCTTACCGATAATGTCAACCAAAAAAAATTGGGGAGATAAGCCATTTGTAACTATCTCCCTCAAGCCTCAATTTAGTGGGTTGGCATTTTGCTTAGAGATTCAAAGGTTTTGTTGATGGCTTCTACTAATCCCCAGGAGTGGGAATAATAAACACCCGCTTCTACTTCCGCTTGGCGATCGCTGTGGGCATTTACCCAATCGCTTGCCGGTCGTCGGTGGTGGTAGTCATGTACTGGACTATCGCCCGTCAGGATCAGCAGTCGCACGGGTAAATGGTAGAAAAACAGCCGGAGCCACCAACGGGTTTCTCCCCAAAATTTGACCCAAAAGGGGTCAAAATCATTGAAAACAGCCAGCTCTTCGCAACAAAAAATAGCAGAGGTCATTTCGCCAGTTTTCTTAGCAAATCTGTGTTCTACACACTGGCGTAGTACGCTACTGATCTCGAAAAACACGCTCAGAGTCGGAACAAACACTAATAAAAACCCGGCCCAAGTATGGGTAATGGTCACTAAACTTAAAATCGAGAGCCAAAAACCGACAGCCAGCCAGTTGTGTTTTACGTCCGTTGAAAAAAACGTTCCTTTTAGGCGATCGCCAAATTGACGGCAGTGGAAAGTCGCAGAAAAAATAAGCTTAGTTAAGTGTTGCCATGCTTGCTGCGGACTCATCTCTGGACGGAAACCCGCTTTGTAAAAAAACTCAAAGGTTTCATCACCGGGGCGCATTAATCCTTTGGAATGGTGAGTTTCGCAATGCTTTTTCTTGTAACTATTAAAAGGCATGGAGAGAGTAAGAATTGAAATGAATTCCCCTAACACTTCATTCCAAAAAGGATTGGCAAAAACAGCATTATGAGAGCAAGCGTGCATAATGGTTAGCCGTTGCATCCGTAAAGATGAGAGTAAACAGACTTGACTAATGGGAATTGCCCACAGGTAGGCATTATCTACAAAGGCATAATTGCTGATGAGAAGACCAAAGGCAAAAAGTAAAAAGGTTAGAGAGATTTCTTCCCCTGCTGTTTTTCGGCGTGTCGCTTGTCCTGTGCGAGGTTTAGCGACTAACCAAGTAACCCAAGATTCTGGCAGAAACCCAGTCTTTTCGTGAATTTGTTCACGAGTATCCGAAGATGAACAATTTTGTAGTAACATAAAAATCACAAAAACTTAGTTTGATGGGTGGTAGCAATACCACCTTTTTATATTATTTTCAACGATCTCAATAAAGAACTCAACCAATTATTGTTGTTTTTTTTGTAGAAAAATATATTATTTTTTGCAATAATTATTGGTTTAAAGATGCAACAATTGTTGGCTTGAGCTTGCAATAATTATTGGCTTTTAATTTTATAGTTTTGGAAACCAAATGCTTACCAAATTGTGGCTTTAGTAATCTAGGCTCATCAATTTTTTCTTGGCAACAGTTCCGTGATTAGCCACGCTGAGGTTGTGTAGGGTATGGCAACCATTGGAGGGGCAGTCAATTGAACGACAAGAGTGGAAGATATTAGGAGAACTTTAACTTTTTGGCTGGGCGACATACTGGCCTCCTGTTATTTCAAGTTTGTCCCTCATTGTACAAGTAAATTATTGGCTGTCAACCTACAAAAGTTGCATAATATTTGAGATTTAAAGATGCAACAATTGTTGGTTTAACTTTGCAATAATTATTGGTTTTCAATTCCAGAATTTTGAATTATCGTACATACATAACTTTCATCCCGTATTGCAGAAATGGAGGGGAATGGTATGTCGAATGCAACTGTTAATCAAGCAATTATCAACTGTGTATATGTAAACCGCACAGAAAAAACAGCTATTCTCAAAATTGACTTTATGGGACAATGGCTAGAGCGAGTCGTTGAGGTAGGCCAAGATTTTTGTTTTAAAGCTCCTGAAGAGGGACACTTAGATATTTTTACCTATGAGATGGCTACGATGACGCTGGAAGATAGAATTCCGTGTCGAGAATTGGCGATATAAGGATCGTCTGATTAAGGTCTTGCCAAAATTAAGGAGGGGATTGGTCGCCAAGCCTTGCAGTTTCTGGATTTGGAAACTAAACCCCTACCAGATTTTGGGTCTTGCAATAATTGTTGGTTGATTTCTCTTTTGGTTTTATGGGACTATCTCAGAAGCAATATAACTTTCTGGTTATTATTGCAATACACTTTGAAACAGTATCGGTGACTACAAATACAGCTATGTTGATTACCTTAGGATCGAGGATCACCCCAAGCGAAGGAGAAAGACTTCTATGGCACCATCACTGTGTGATGCCCAAAAGCAGGCAAGAAACTGTGGTTTGGATATACCCAAGCTACAAGCTTTGTTGAAAGAAATCGAACCCCTATCTGAAAAGTACAAAATTATGTTCTATCTGGCGGCTACAGGGCTTTATTCCGCCGATGATTTGGCTGAAAAGTTCAATCATAGCAGCGGCAAAAATCTAAACGCAGATTTCAACAAAAATCTAGGAGCCGAACTTAAACTTTCCCTTGATTTAGATGACAGTGATCGTCTGGGAATTACTTCCCTAAGAAGGATTCTCTTTAAAAAGGGCTATCTTCTTGACATTAATGACGATGAATTAGTGAGAGTTTTGCCAACACGCTACGCTGAAAATTCGCAATTAGAGGAGCCTTCTGCTTCAGACCCAATTATTGTTGATCAGAATACCACCAATCAAGGAGATTGATTTAAAAATGGAAAACACAGAGTTATTGTGCGAGATACTACCATCGGTCACTCCCCGTGCTGACATTATTAATGGGTTGTTAGCTCAACTAGACAATGAACAGGATAGCGATTGCCGTGCTGAAATCATAAGGAAATTGGGAGAATATCCTGAGCCTCAACTTATTAAAAAACTTTGGGATTTGAGAAATAATCTCGAAAACGAATCTGATGATTTTGTGCAGTACGAAATTAAGCTTAGTCTGCATAAAGCGGCTACCCAAAAAGTTTTGACTCCAATAGGTATTGATTTTTTTCTGGATAACTTAGAGGTATTCCAATCAAAAGATAACAATTCTCAAGCTCCAAAAGTCCTAATTGATGCTGATCTGATTGAAGAGTTTTTATTACGAAATCAGACGACTCTTAACAGGGAAGCTGCTAGGGTTATGGGACTTGTTTTAGAGGGAAAAATTAATCCTTACATTGGGGAAATGGGATTAATCAAAATTTGGCATAATATCAAAAATCTGAAATCTAGAGAAGATGCCAATCGTTCGATCATTGAACTTCTGAGTAAGATTAACGTCGGTCAAGTTAACTTGAAAGAAATTGACCTAGAAAAATATCCCAACGTTAATTTAAAAACGGCAATTCAAGTTGAGATTGCCAGAAAGTATAGCCTAGCAGGTATTATCACCATCAGAGATCGAGAATTCATTGCCAGTGGATATCCTTTTGTGGGGTCCCCTTCCCTATTCTTACAGTCTTTAGGGAAAGATACCTCGCCAGCTTCTATCGAAAGAACTCTCAAAAATCTCGGTAAAGCGGCAATGGAACATGAAAAAGAAAAACTCAATCAGCTTGTAGAAAACGAGCCTCAACAAAACTTATTCTTTGAAGATAATCTTTTGCTTTTTCAAGGCTGGAAAATTGAGAACTTTGAAATTCTTTGTGCTAATAACAATTTAACTGCTGCGACAGTTATCCTATGTAATACAAAAACTCAAAAACGTTACACTGAATCAGCCTTTAAAAAAGGTTCAGTAGATGCACTTTGTACTGCTTTTAATGAGGCTCTAGCTCATTTAGTTGAGGTTAAACATACCCTTAAATCTATCTATTTAGCCAACTTGACACCGGGTCAAGAAGGAGAAGTAACTGTCAAGGCGGTGGTTGAGTATGATGGTAAAGAAGTGATTACCATCTACACCCATGAAAATATTCTCAAGGCTTATTTTTTCGCCTACGTCAAAGCGATGATTGCCGTTTATGCACCCGATGAATATCACCCCGATATTCATCGCACGGAAGAATTGACATATTTGCACAAAATTGGCGAACGAGATTTTCGGGGACTCAATTTCAGCCAAGTTAATTTAATGGATTGTGAGGCCAATCTTTCCGATGCAGAATTGACAAAATTGATGGGATGTAACTTCAGTCAGGCTAATCTTTCGGGGGGTAATTTAACTAATGCTGATTTAACAGGAGCCGATTTAAGTCATGCCAATTTGAGCAAAGCTAATTTAACGGGAGCTAACTTGACCGATGTTAAATTAGATGAAAATAATCTAACTCTCCTTGATGGCACAATTTTGACTAACACAATTATGCCTGAAATTAACATTGAAATTAGCGGCGAATCCCGTTTAGAAAAGGTTGCTCAACTACTCAAACACATTGATCCTAAAAGTCAATCTCGAATCTTGGCTGTTCACTCCATGACAGATTCCATCTGGTGGGATAATCCCCTTGGTCAAAAATTCTGGGAAGTTAACGAAGAACTAATAAAAAGTAAAATTTCTATTCAACGAGTTTTTATTCTTCCTGAAGTTCCGACTCCAAAGCATTTACAGGTGATTCAGGAACAACTTAACTCTGGCATAGAAGTTGCTTGTATTTGTCAGGAAAAAGCCAAAGATATTGAAGGCTATCGTTGGGATGATACCAACCTATTGATTAGCGAAAACTTATCTGTTCCCAGAAATTCTTTTACAGCGAGAAGAACTATGAATGGTCAAACAGAATCAGGTTATATTTCCTATCAAACAAGAGTTGTCGAGACAGATAAAAGTATCTTTAACGCTCTATGGGAAAAATCCGAAAAACTCTCTACTCAAGCTAATATTCAGGAACAATTAGCAAACCTGAATACCTGACCCCGAACTTTATTGTTTTATTAACTGATGCTCACAAGGCGATCGCTCTTTCTATTCTATTTTGATAAAAAGCGATCGCTAAAAAGAAATTTCTCGGTCGTTTGTCACACAATCCTGAAGATATAAATCAATTAGTTCCTGATAAGAAATTCCTTTTTCTTTTGCTTTTTTTTCAAAGAAATCAATGACATCAATCCTTAAAGGTAAAGTGACCTGCCGCTTGAGTTGTTGAGCAAAAGGATTAGGACGACTTTTCATATTAGCGAGATCATACTCTGATTTCATCAACAATAACCTCGATGAGGACAGTATAGTATTTTGTTTAAATTTAACGACTCAATTATAATACATACAATCAAATTAACGATAGTTTGCTCTTAAAAAATTTTTCTCTCTCACCTCAGAAAAACTGCGATCGCTCTTTCTATTCTATTTTGATAAAAAGCGATCGCTTCCCCACAATCCCTAAAAAATAACCATAAAATTAATTAATAAGTGGGTAGGGGTTAAAAATTATCAGATGCCCCCCTTATCAAGGGGGATCCCCCCGCCTATCGGCACCCCCCTTATCAAGGGGGGCAGGGGGGATCGAACCTAAAATCCATTATTAATTTAATTATAACCAGCCACTTAGAATATCGGAGAAAGACAAAGATGATTATCGCTCAAGAAAAACCAACTATTGCGACAGTCACCAAAACCCCTGTCACTTTGGAAGCATATCGGGCGATCGCTGAAACTTCTCAGGAACGTTATGAATATTGCCATGGAGAAATGATTCTTATGCCTGGAGGAACCGCAACCCACAGCGCGATCGCGATCAATATCTCGGTTTTTTTGGGATTTTTATTAAGAGATAGGGATTTTCGTCTGTATAACAGCGATCTGCGGCTGTGGATTCCTGAATATAATTGTGGAACCTATACCGATCTCATGGTTGTTAACCATGAACCAGAATTTAACGGCGATCGCAAAGACGAAATTCTTAATCCTTTATTTATTGTAGAGGTGCTTTCCCCCGCCACGGAAGCCTATGATCGAGGTGATAAATTTAGAAAATATCGTTCCCTGCCAAGTTTTTGTGAATATCTGCTCGTTAGCCAAACTGAACCCTACATTGAGCAATATTTCAGACTCGCACAGAGCGATCGCTGGCAACTACAAACCTACGATCAACTTAGTCAAATAATCCCTCTGGAGAGTTTAAACGTTGAACTTCCCTTGCTAGAAATTTATCGTCGTGTTAGTTTTGCCGCAGCCTCATAAATCCCTTAATCCGATTAATAACCTTTCTATTTTGTTTGCATAAAAAGCGATCGCCCCACAGTAAAGAAGCGGTGAGGATTAGTTCTAATGAACTACTCTGGATAGTTAGGCAGAGAATGATATTGAAAGATGCCAAAGATACTGCCGACACTGCCGACACTGAGAATACTGCCGACACTGCCAATACTGAGAATACTGCCGACACTGCCAATACTGAGCATACTGCCGATACTAACCAGACTTAAAATGCTGCTGGCACTAGCGAGACTTAAAATACTGCCGGCACTGCCTAAACTCAAGATACAGCGATAACTAGCTTTGCTCAGATAATTAAGACCGGAAATCATTTTAAATCGGGGAAAGATTGGGGAATAGTTAGGGAAGTATTTTGCCAAACCTGTTTTGACACTCCCCGCTCTAAAGAGACGGGGATTCTTGGTTCACAGAGATTACTTGCTTAGACAGAATTGCTTCTGAAAAAGTAGAGGTATTCTCTCCCCAAGCGTTTATTGGATCGAGCCCAAAGGTTCCGGTATGCCCTA